>JBIKMD010000972.1:0-2851 GCA_044359465.1 Myxococcota bacterium | reverse complement strand
AACCGCTAGTGACCAGAACACGAGGTGCGGCTGTTTGTCGTTCCAAACGAACGAGGATGGGCGCGGCGAACGACGCATTCACTGACTGCGAAACGTAGCCAGGAAATGAAATTGCGAGTGATGCGTCGGGACGGACTTGGAGCTGCACTGCGCCGTGAATCGGATCGCAATGCCCTAACAGCTCTGGTGTGCTCACCTCGGCGGGTAGCGGCTCGTCGCTAAGCGCATCACGCACTTGAATGCGCACTGTTTCCTCTGCCAGTGCCACCCAGCGCGAGGCCGCTGCACCGTGCTCGGCCGTGAGCGTCAGCAGGGCGTTCGCGGGTGGCGTCTTGTTGTTGGACATCTCCACCGTAAAATCACTTCCGCCAAAATAGCCTAGACTGTAGTCGTTCGTATCGCCGTAAGTGATGTACCAATCCGCGCCGCGCGTGACGTAAAACAGGGGAGCGCTCACGAAGGTTTTGTAGAGAACGCCGTAGTCGTTGAAGCGCGCGTCCGCAGCGATCGGCGCAGCCGTGTAGTTGAACGGATAGCCAATGTTCTCTGCGCCCGTATGGTAACTGAGTGAGACGCCGTAACGATGCCATTCATTGTCGAGTACGACCGCGCGCACTTCGGGCTCGGAGTACGCATGCGCGCCGGCGCCAAATTCGCTGCCTCGGTAATTGAACCCGTAGTTGCGATTCAAATCCACGGAGGCCGCGTTGTAGCGCGAACGCGCCGCATAACCGTCTGGATTGATCATGGGCGCTACAAGCAGTGACGTGCGCGCGAGCAAAGATGCAACAGCTGGTTCGCTGCGCCGCGCGAGCAGATCCGTGATCCAACGCAGCGGTACCTCCACGCTAGGTGCTTCGTCGCCGTGGTGGCCGCCGAGCACCCGAACAGATGGCAACGTAGGGTCGCCAATGCGAAGCGCAAGGATCGGAAGGCCGTTGCGGCTCACCCCAAGACGTTCGAGCTTCACTTGATTGCCGTCCGCTAGCGCTTCCATGGCGGCATTGATTGCTTCAGCTGTTCTGTAAGCTTCATCACGCACGGGGCTTGGCGCGAGCGTCGTGACCCGCAGACCACGCGCTCGCAATGAGGCCACTGTTTCGTCGGGTGCAACGGCGTAGGCGCTGGCTCCGTCGACGCGGTAGAGGCTCAGGCGTTCACGCGCCAGCGCGCGCGCTGCTTGCGGCGACGCCGCATCGATGCGCACGTCACTGAAGGCGCAAAGCAGCAGCAGCGCGATCATCGTTTCACATCACACAACGGACCCATTCATCAACGATACCACGCCAGAAATTGGCGGAGGAAGATCTGGTCTGTTAACCGCCTGGGTCGGAGGCAACACTATGCTGCACGCACTACTGTTTTCCTGTCTCACCGCCGCCACCGGCGACAGCTACGCCATTGAGCTTCAGCTCAAGAACAGTGCGGAGTTCGTGACCCTAGAAGATGGCGAGCGCTTTCGCCGCGTCGAGCGCGTGAGCAAGAAGCATCTGCGCACGAGCCTCACGCTCCGCGCCGTGGGCCTCTCGAACGGGCGCGTTCGGATTGACGCCGACACCTTTGGTGCAAAGCCAGTGCATGTTGCGGTGGTGACGAAGCTCGACCGCATGACGACGATTGGCGACGTGAAAGTGCGCGTGCACAAGCTCCCGGAGACTGTCGCGGAGCTGTACATGACCGACCTCGTCAACCCGTAAAGGTCGCACTGTTTCGTCGGCTGTTTGTTGTCGCTATTGCCGATCGTCGCTAATTGGTGAGTTGAGAATGACCGTGGCGCCTTTAAAAATGTAAGCCGCGCGCTTGCCGCATCCTGAGGCACCAAAACTGAGATTGCGACCGTCCAAATCGCGGACTTCGACGCTCTCTTTGTCGCACTGGAAATCGAAACTTGCACGATCGCGTACCGTCCCTGCATTGAGGCCGAGCCCATCTGTGCGGGGAGCCTGCCGCATGGAGGGTAAGGTTGGTCCGCAAGCACTGCAAGCGATTTGGACGCAGACGAAAAGCGAACGAAGCGTTGGGAATCTCATGAGGTCCTTTGCGGCAAAAAAGATCGCAGCGTCGATAACATGAAACAACGACCGGACTCTGAGCAGTGGACAGCGCGTTAGTCTGAAAACACCGACATTTTGCAAGTTGACTGCACGCGAAGCCGCGTTGCTCGGCGGCCTCGGTTGAGACCGAAAGCCGCGAGCTCAAGACCACTCCTTCTCGCCTGTGCTGGAGTCTGGAAAAGCCCACTCGCTTAAGCGAGACAAGTCCCGCTTGTCTCGAGAGATATTCGAGGAAGGACCGCGAAATATCAGCAGAATCCGTGCTGGTACGTCCAATGCAATTCTGGCGCTCAGCGTCTTTCCAAAGGAGTCAGCATGCATGTTTCGGGCGACATTGGGAGCGGTAGTGAGGCCATTCATTTCGACGGCAACATCGATGATGCTCGCGAGCGCGGACAGCGCTCCCACCTTGGCCAAGCGCTGTCGAACATCGCGAACGCAGGTAGAACACTGAGCGTCTCGCTGCCGGCACCGGTTGGCCGGATCAACTTAGACAATCATCAAATTCACGCTCTGGCGGCAAACTCGCACGGCACACAGAGTCGCTTGACCCAGCTCGCGGAGATGATCACGACCGCCCACCGTGGAGCCCCGCTTGGCGCAAATGACGCGATGAACGCGGCGCGCGCTATTCTTGCAAATCTTGATGACCCTACTGCGAGCCGAGCGCCGAGTAGAAGCGGCGGCAACATCACGATGGCGTTCGAAGGAAGCGCGGCTCCAACAGTGACGTTTCCGACGCGAGCGACCAACCCTACCGTCGAGACACCGCGCAGATCTGCAGGCGCCTCCATGCG
>JBIKMD010000970.1:0-2854 GCA_044359465.1 Myxococcota bacterium | reverse complement strand
GCTGTGGCCCAAAGAAGAAGTACGCGATGGTCACGACCGCAACAATCGACGTCACACTCGCGCGAAATATCCGGTACAACTCGCCGACAACCGAATTGGTGCGTTGAGACCGATAGAGACCGGCAAGCTGAGCGGCGACAGGCCATGCCCCGAGACAGACGAAAAAGAACTGCTGAGCGTCTTTAGGATCGCTCATGACATCAAAGGGGAACAGCGCTGGGAACGAGAAACGCACCCAATACGCAAGCGAAAACGACGCCACGACCATCGCCACGTCGTGGAGAAACAAAAGGGAAACAAAGAATCGGTTATGCCTCTTGAGCACGGCGCGAAGAACCCTACCCCCTCTGACGCACCCTGACAACGGGTTGACCTTTTCAGGGGAAGCGAGGATCAGGCCCGCCAGACCCCGGAGGACCTCCAAATGAAGATTCGAAGCATCGTGTTAGCGGCTGGGTTAACAGCTTGTGCGCCTGTGGGAGGGCAAACAACCGTGCAGACCAAAGCCGTGGCAGAAGAAAAGGCCCCTGAAACCAACGTCTTGCTCGAAGCTTGGGTCGGTCCCCAAGGCGGCGTTCCGCCGTTCGATAAAGTCAAAGTCGGGCAGTTCAAACCCGCCATGCTCGCAGCCATGGAGCTTCAGCGTAAAGAGATTGCGCAGCTCTGCGCCAATCCCGCGCTCCCCACCTTCGAGAACACGATCGCCGCACTAGAAGCGTCCGGCCGCGACTACACCCGCGTCTCGACCGTATTCGGCGTATGGAGCTCGTCCATGAACGACGACGCGTTCGCTGCCGTCGAGCGCGAGCTTGCCCCCGTGCAGGCAGCGTTTGCCGACGAGCTCACGCAGAACACGGCGCTCTTTTCGCGCATTGAAGCGGTCTACAAGAACGAAAGCGCCAAGCTCACACCAGAGCAGAAACGTCTCACGTGGCTCCTCTACACGGGCTTCGTGCGCGCTGGGGCCAAGCTTGACCAAGCGCAGAAAAAACGAATTGGCGAAATCAACCAACGCCTCGCCTCGCTTTACACGGACTTCAGCCAAGCCGTTCTGTCAGACGAAGAGAACGTCGCGCTGCTGATCGAAAACGAAGCGGACCTTGCTGGTTTGCCAGACTCATTCAAAGCCAGCGCTGCAGAGGCTGCCGCTGCCAAAGGCCAAAAGGGCAAGTGGCGCATCACCAACACGCGCTCGGCGATGGAGCCCTTCCTGACCTTCTCCACACGCCGCGACCTGCGCGAAAAAGTGTGGACCAATTACGTCAACCGCGGCGACAACAAAGACAAGAACGACAACAACGCGCGCATCACAGAGATCCTCAAGCTGCGCGCGGAGCGGGCCAAACTGCTCGGTTATCCAACGCACGCCCACTGGCGGCTCGAAGACGCCATGGCCAAAACACCAGCGCGCGCGATGGAGCTCATGGAGGCCGTTTGGAAGCCAGCGGTCAAACGCGTCGGCGAAGAAGTCAAAGACATGCAAACGATCGCCGATCGCGAGCTTGGCGCGGGCAAAGTCAAAATCGCGCCGTGGGACTACCGCTTCTACGCCGAGAAAGTGCGCAAAGCGAAGTACGACTTGGACGAGAATGAGATCAAACCGTACCTACAATTGGAGAAGCTGCGCGATGCTCTGTTCTTCGTAGCGGGCGAGCTCTTCGACTATTCGTTCACGCCTCTGACGGGCGTGCCCGTCTACCACCCTGACGTGAGCGTGTACGAAGTCAAGGATCGCACGAGCGGGAAAGTCGTGGGGCTTTGGTACTTCGATCCTTACGCGCGCCCAGGCAAACAGTCCGGCGCCTGGATGAATGCCTTCCGCAATCAAGAACGCATGACTGGCGAAGTCACGACCATCGTGTCGAATAACGCCAACTTCATGAAAGGCAAACCCGGCGAAGCCGTGCTCATTAGCTGGGACGACGCCAACACCTTGTTCCACGAGTTTGGTCACGCGCTGCATGGGCTGGCCAGCAACGTCACCTACCCCACGGTCTCTGGCACCAATGTGGCGCGTGACTACGTCGAGTTCCCCTCGCAGCTGCTCGAGCACTGGCTCGACACCAAAGAAGTCCTTTCGAGGTACGCGCTGCATGCGCAAACGGGTCAACCGATTCCAGATGCGCTCGTGGCGAAGATCAAGAAGGCGGCAACCTTCAACAGTGGTTTCTCCACCGTCGAGTATCTGGCGAGCGCGCTCATCGACATGAAGCTGCACCTCGCGGGTGATGCAGCAATCGACCCAGATGCGTTCGAACGCGACACCTTGAAGCAGCTTGGCATGCCGACGGAAATCGTCATGCGCCACCGCACGCCCCAATTTGGACACGTGTTCTCGGGCGATGGGTACTCGGCTGGATATTACAGCTACCTGTGGTCAGACACGCTCACCGCAGATGCGTTCGAGGCCTTTGCCGAGGGGAAAGGCGCTTACGACAAAGCGGTCGCCGCAAAGCTGCGCCAGTTCGTGTTTTCGGTGGGCAACACGGTTGATCCTGCAGACGGGTACAAAGCGTTTCGTGGACGCGAAGCCGGCATCAACGCGCTCATGCGTAAACGCGGCTTCCCAGAGCCAAGCAAACGCTAACGCGGATAGTGCAACGTAAAGTTCGAGAGGCGATCTAGCGGAATCCGAATAGCGCCTCGCGCTTGATCCTCGACCACCATGTCTTCGAGCCCAGGCGCCAGTGGTGCGCCCGCTGGCAACTGACTTGCGCCCCACGGATTGCGTGCCACCAGCACAGGCGGCGAGGCCGAATAATCAATCCGTTCTACCAGCAGCTCATGTCCGCCGGTTCCAAACGGCGTGATGCCTACGAAGTAACCAAGACCTGCAAAATTTCCATCAGGCACG
>JBIKMD010000971.1:0-2854 GCA_044359465.1 Myxococcota bacterium | reverse complement strand
CCAAACAACAGTTGCGCCCTTCATCGCCGGTCAGCCGCAAGCCTTCAGCGTGGAAGTGCGAGACGCGTTTGGCAATCGCTGTACGAACTTCGTAGGGATTGTAAGCGTCTCAGCACTCATCAACGTAGACTCAGTGTTCGAAGCGGCACCCGGCGTAGGAGCGGTTCCGCTCAGCTTCGTTCCTGGCTCCAATGGGATTGAGAACGTCTCACTCACTCCAACAAAAGCAGGCCAGTACAAGTTTAGAGGTGATGTGGTGCTTGGCGGCACAGCTTTTGGCGAAAGCGTGCCTTTCGTGCTCGAACACGCGCCACTATCGAAGCTAGCGTTCTTCACGCAGCCTCCGAGTGTGCCGGGTCCTTCCGCAGGCCAAGCCTTTACAGTGATTGTGAAGGGCCTCGACATGTTCAACAACGACACACCGAGCGACTCTTCTTCTACTGTGACGCTCACCTTGCTCAACCCCATGGGCGCGATCTTCAACGGTACTCGCAACAAACAATTGATCAACGGCTTTGCTTCGTTCTCGGATCTACAGGTGGATCGCGCGGGAACGGGTTATCAAATTCGAGCCACCGCGACGCCGCAGAACGTCAGCATCGATAGCGTAGTATTCAACGTGCTCAATGCCGTCCGCATCGACAAAGTGTGCTCGAACATCGTGAGCCCAGGTTTGCTCACTGCGATCCGCGGTTTTGGTTTTGCGCCGATGAGCGCCAATAACGCGATCAGCTTTGCTACTGGCGGCACAGGCGCTGTGCTCTCCATGATTGGCACCAACGAAGTGCTCACGCGTGTGCCTACCGATTCGAATCGCCCGTTGAGCGATGGTGTGGTCTCGATCATTGCCGCAGGTACGCCAAGCAATACACTTGCAACACAAGTTGGCCCTATGCGCGCGCATGGCGCCTCCGCCGCGACGGGTACGCAAGCGACCGGACCCTCACTTTCTGCCGATGGGCGCTACGTGGCGTTTGTCTCTTCGGCCACCGACATTGCAGGGCCAGACGCCAATGGGATCGAGCCAGACGTGTTTATTCGCGATCGCTTCGGCAGCATAGAGCTAGCGAGCGTGGGCGTCACTGGCGCGCAGGGCAATGACAAATCAACCGAGGTAAGCATCAGTGGTGACGGCTGCCGCCTCGCGTTTCGATCGCTCGCCACCAATCTGACGCCGTTTGCAACCTTCGGTACGTTCCAGGTGTACTTGCGCGATCGCTGCGTACCGGGAGGACGTACGGTCATTGTGAGTCGCAGTTTCGACGCATCGTCTGGCGGTGATGATGCTTCTGGCACGGCCCGGATCAGTTTAGATGGACGCTACGTCGTCTTTGAATCGCTGGCCACGAACCTCGTTCCCCACGACAACGAAGGGTTCAAAGACGTCTTCATCTATGACGCACAATTTGACAGTGTACGCCGCGTCAGCGAGCTCCCGAATGGTGCAGGTTTTGATACGGAAAGCTCTCACGCGAACGTGAATGCAGACGGCAGCGTGGTGGTATTCGCAACCTTGGGCGCCAGCTATCCCCTCGCTTGCGCTCCGGGCGGCGCAAAACAAATCGTGGCCTTCAATCGCAACCAAGAAGTGTTCGATTGTGTGAGCCGCGTGGGGATTCCGGGGTCATCAGGAGGCAACGGTTCGTCCGACAACCCAAGCGTGAGCGCAGACGGCAAACGCATCGCATTCGAATCTACGGCTTCGGACTTGGTTGTTGGTGACAACAACGGGGTGAGTGACATTTTCCTTCGGGATCTCACTGGTAACCTCACAACGAGAATCAGCGTCAGCCCAAGCCTTCAGGAGGCCAACGGGCCATCTCTAGCGCCGGTGATTGGCGCCGACGGGGACTATGTGTTGTTCAAGTCGACCGCCACGAACTTGCATCCGGACGATACGACGGCAGACATCGACGCCTTCGTTCGTCACGTCGACGCGCCGCTCGGCACGGAGCTCGTCAGCCGCAGCGAGACAGGCAGCGCTGTGAACGGAAACATTGATGCACCAACGATGAGCGCAGACGCGAGCGTCGTGAGCTTTGCCTCGGTGGCAGACTTGCGGGCAGGCGAAACGAACTCGACCGATCCCGAGATTTACGTCACAAGTGCCTCGCGCCTCGACTGCCCACCGCCGCGCCTGCTCAGCGAGCCAACTGCACTCACGCGGAATGGGCAAGAAGTGATTGCTGCTGCCTACGGCTTCGATGGGCTCCCCGGCGGCATGGTCCAGTGTCAATTTGGGTCCGGCGCTCCTTTTTCGCCAACAACTGTCGGCGGCACGTTGAGCTTCTTCACGCCCAACGACTACTTCAGCGGCGCGCAGGAGCTGCTCCAATGCAGAGCGCTCGGCATTCCCTCACGCGCGGAGCTCAAGCTCAATCGCGCACCAGAGCTGCAAAGCTTGGACGCAGCCCTCAACAGCGGCGACGCAAACTCCGATCAAGTTCGGATCAGTGGCGACGGACGTTATGTGGCGTTCAGCACGCTGGCGACGCTGCTTGGCACTGGGTCGCTTGGGGGCATGCGCCGAGATGTTGTGATGCGTGACCGTTACACGGGCGCCATGTTTGGGATCCCAGGCGCGACGGGCACCAACTCCGTGCCGGACCTGAGCTACGACGGAAGATTCATGGTTTTCGAGTCCACGGCTGCTTATAACGGAAACGACAACAATAGCTCACAGGACATCTATCTTTATGATCGTTTCACTGGCGCCGTTTCGCTGGTCAGCGCGAACGCAAGCGGGACTGCAGCTGGCAACGGAACCTCACAGCAACCCCGCATTTCAGGTGATGGTCGTTACGTCGTATTCAAATCCAACGCCACCAACTTGGACTCGACGCTCACCAGCAGC
>JBIKMD010000969.1:0-2857 GCA_044359465.1 Myxococcota bacterium | reverse complement strand
CTGCTGTGGATCAACCGGCTCAATGTGCACATTCTCAAGTGGCTCGATGTCTCAGGCGAGTTCCGAATCAAGACCACCTCGAGCGCTGGTATGCAGAATGGCTTCTTGGCTGAAGTGTCCGTCTCTCCTTGGGACTACGTGCGTGTTGGCGTGGGCTACAACTTCACGCATTTCTCGGACGACGAGCTCGCTGACGACCGCATCGACAACAAAGGCTTCTTCATTCGCGCTGCCGCGAAATACTAACATTCGCGCTGCCGCGAAATACTAACATTCGCGCTGCCGCGAAACATTAACATTCGCGCTGCCGCGCGCGTTTGGGTGGCAAAAAAGTCAGACAAAGTGACAATCGCGCACGCGGAGCCGTCCTTTTCTGCGCCAAAAAGTCAAAGCGACAACGTTGCGGCATAACCATGCCTACGACGCCTGTTCCTCACCGCGGAGGAATGCAGCATGCTTATTTTCGTTTCGTTGTTGGTGTTGTCAGCCGCGAGTGAGCCGGTGATGGCGGTGGAAAAGGCGAAGCCTAACTGGTCGTTTGGAGGCGGCCCTTCCGTCTTTGCCTATGCGTCGGCGCCCTATTACTCGCCTTATGCGCTTGCGGGCCTGAGCCAACTACGGCCAATGGTAAAGATGAACATGAACGCTGAGCGACGCTTGGCTAGCGGGTTGTGGCTCATGGTGAATGTCAGCGGCTCATTCAGCGACCGCCAAGATCAAACTTCCAACTTACTGGGCGGCGCCGTCTCTGGTGCAGGGAACAGTCTGACGTCGAGGCGCTTTGGCGGCGCGTTGGGGCTGCGCTACCAATTCGACCTACCTGGCGGCGTGGAGCTGTCTCCTTATCTCATGATCGGTGGTGAATACGCTTGGGAGACGAGCACCTACAGGCAGCCGTACTATGACCAAACGGGCGCGTACTATGAGCTCGAACGAACGCGTAACGAGCAGGGCGGGATTGTCTCGGCGCGACTTGGTGTCGTGCTCGAACGCGAGCTCATTGGTGGTCTTGCTTTGCGCGTGGGGACCTCACTCGTGGAAGCCAAAATGGACTTTGCCCGCGGAGAAATCACCACTGCTGGGGCGCCTGGCGAGTTTCCCATCGCGCAGCAAAGCTTTGCGCTTGGCATTGCGCTCGAGCCGTCGATCGAAGTGCGCTATCGCTTTTGAACGAGAGACTTTGCAGCCGCAGCGTTCGCAACGGCGCCATCTCTGCGAACGGCTGCACCGATTGTTGCGCTTAGTCATCGACAAGTGTTTCCCAGATCGCTACTCCACGCGCACCATGAACGGCATTCCTTCTTTTGGGCCAGGCGTTCACGTTCGCGTGGCGCAGCGCAAACCCTATCGCATTCTCGTTGTTGGTGAGCGGTACGAAACGCTGAGTGACCTCTATCATCGCTTCCTGCGCATGCCCTGGACCGCCGCCATTGTCCTCATCTGCGCTTTATTTTTTGCGACGAATCTCACGTTTGCACTCGCGTATTTCGTCGTGGGCGGCGTCGCCCACATGAACCCCGGAGCGTTCGCCGACGCGTTCTTCTTCAGTGTGCAAACAATGGGAACGATTGGCTACGGAGCCATGTACCCACAAAGTACAGCCGCACATTTGCTCGTCACCGCCGAGTCTCTGGCAAGCCTTCTGGTGACGGCGATTTCCGCCGGGCTCGTATTTGCGAAAGTTTCCCAGCCAAACGGACGTTTGGTCTTTTCGAGCAACGCCGTCATTACGCCTTTTGAAGGTGTTCCAACGCTCATGATTCGCCTCGGCAATGAGCGCACGAATCAGATCGTTGAAGCGCAGGTCCACGTTGATTTGGTCCGCACCATGATCACGACGGAAGGCACGCCGTTCTACAAACAGAGCGAGCTGAAGCTCGTCAAACAGCGTTCCGCAGCGCTTGCCCGCAGTTGGACAGTGCTGCACACGATTGACGAAACCAGCCCACTCTTTGGTGAGTCGCCAGAATCCATGGCTGCAAATGAAACAGAGATCATCGTCAGCGTCATGGGGATTGATGACACCTCAGCGCAGCCGGCGCATGGGCGCCACAGCTACACGTACAAAGAGATCCTATTTGGCGCCAAGCACACGGACATATTGTCTGAGCACGAGAATGGCGACCTAGTGCTCGACATCCGCCGTTTTCACGAAACGCAGGCGAGCGCCAAGACGAACAACTTTCCCTACGGCGCGTAGGCGCTATCGCGACCGCAGCCACGCGGCCTTACGGGCGACTCGATCGCGCTGCCATGCTCACGTTCGGCGTAGGAATCACACAGCCTTCTTGAACACGCAGCGGCCCTGAACTTTGCACATAGCCGGTTCTTGCCGCCGCAATCTCTGGCATGGCAAGGAGACGTTCAAACAGGATTCGCTCGTCCGTGTCCGCCCGTCTCACTGCTTCGACATCCAACCCGTAAGCCAGCGCCAGCGCGCCATCGAACGCATTGGCTCTGATCGCTACGTCTTCACCGCTCACGCTAGTGAGCGAGAGGCTCACCCCAAGCGCGGCTGAACCGAGACGTGGATCCGGACGCGCCGGATCGGCCGCGATCACGATGGCAGAGTACGCAACGCGTGTGGCTCCGGCCGCGCTCGACAGCATCACGCGACCCATGAACGGTAGGCCAAATTGCGGTGCCACAGGGCCGAGCACATCGCGCGGTGCCTCCTCGAGTGCGGTTGTCAGCAACGCACGCTCGTCGGACGACAACGCGGTCGACGCACGAATCGCTGCGCCAATGTCTCGCTGCGAAATGCCATTGGCCAGCGCCGCACGCACGAGGCTCGTGGCCTCAATCGTATCCACACCTTGCACACCGTGACTCACATCCAGGTGCTCTGCGCTGATAC
>JBIKMD010000968.1:0-2858 GCA_044359465.1 Myxococcota bacterium | reverse complement strand
CACTTCACGGGGCTCGACTACACCGAGGCAGATCACGTCTCGCGTAAGAACAAGGAGTTCATCACCAGCTTGTTTCCGCAAGGTGAGCTGCATGCCTCGCTGCTGCCATCGCATGTGCAAGAGCTGATCGGCGAAGTGGGACCTGCGACCGCGGGCGTCAAGAAGATGCTGGTCGACATTGGCTTCGAATACAGCCACCGCATTGACCCCTTCGACGGAGGACCCCACTTCGAAGCAGACGTCGATAACGTCACGCTCATGCAGCAAGTGAAGTGGGCGCAGTATGTCGAAGTGGAAGAAGACGAGCCCGAAGCAAACGTGACTCACATCATTGCAGTGAGCGATCTCAAGGGCAAACAGAAGTTCGTGGCCGTGGGCTGCGCGCCAAGATTCGACCTCCAAGAACGCGTCGAATTGCCTCCCCGTGTCATCAAAGCGTTGAAGCTCAAAGCGCGGCAAAAGGTATACGTTTTGCCGCTCGATGCACCGTTGGAGAGCTAGCCATGCAGGGAAAAGGAAATTTCATTGATGGTGCTTGGCGCGTGGCTCAAAAAGCCACAGCGCATTTGGTCTCGACGAATCCCGCAAACCCTGCGGAAGTCGTGTGGGAGCAGGACGTTAGTGCTCACGCCGTGAGCGAAGCCGTCGCTGCTGCACGCGCGGCATTCAAACCCTGGCGCAAGCTCAGTCTAGACGAACGCGCCAGTGTCTTGCTGCGATTGAAAGACGAAATTGATCGCAACGCGGCGCAGCTCGCAGAGCTCATCGCGAAAGAAGCCGGCAAAGCGCTCTGGGAAGCCAAAACCGAAATCGCCGCGCTCAAAGGTAAAATAGACATCACGCTGTCTGACGCGCGCAAAGACATTGAGCGCGCCAGGCTCGATGCGTCGAGCATGGTGACCTACCATCCGCACGGCGTGATGGCGGTGCTCGGGCCATTCAACTTCCCACTCTCGTTATCTCACGGCCACATCGTGCCGGCGCTACTGACGGGAAACACGGTCGTTCTCAAGCCAAGTGAAATCACCCCTGCTATCGCGGAGCGCTACACGGAGCTCATGCAAGCAGCCGGTGTTCCGCCTGGCGTCTTCAACTTAGTGCAAGGTGGTGGTGATGTGGGCGCTGCGCTCGCGAACCATCCCGACGTGCGCGGCGTCCTCTTCACGGGCAGTTACGATGTTGGCAAAGCGATCACGCTCGCCAACCTAGATCAAGCACAAAAGATCTTGGCACTCGAAATGGGCGGCAAGAACGCCAGCATTGTCTTTCCGGACGCGCCTGATCGTTTGGCGCTCTTTGAGTGTGTGTTTTCGTCATTCGTCACGACTGGGCAGCGCTGCACCGCGACCTCGCGTTTGATCGTGGTTGATGACGGCCGGGGCGCATTCGATCGCTTCACCGAAAGTTTTGTCGCAAGCGCGCAAAAACTGGTGGTCGGCGATCCCTTCGACAGCAAAACTTTCATGGGTCCCTTGGTGAGCGACAAAGCGCTCGCCAAGTTTTTGCGCGCGACTACGGCGCTCGACACCCACTGCCAATCGCTACTCAAAACAAAGCAAGTGGGAGAACGTGGTTACTTCGTAACTCCGCACGTGGTGCTCGCGACAGATCACACGCTACCGATCTTATCCGAGGAGATTTTTGGCCCAAGCGTCACGCTTTACAAAGCCACCAGCGAAGCCCATGCGCTAGCGCTTGCGAATGACACACCGTACGGGCTCGCGCTCAGCGTCTTCACCTCCAGCGAAGCGTGTTTTGAACGCTGCTTGGAAGACAGCCGAGCGGGCATCGTCAATTGGAACAAAGGCACTGTGGGTGCCACAGGCAAGTTGCCGTTTGGCGGCGTAGGCAAGAGCGGGAACTTCCGACCTGCCGGCAATCACTCCGTGCGCTACTGCACATATCCCGTCGCGACGGTCAGTGGCACCACTGTACCCGATGCGTTGCCACCAGGAATGACGCTCTGAGTTTGTTCAGCGCCATGTTCTCGCCGCGTCGTTCATGGCGAGCCGTGCTCGCCGCGCCAAAAGACGCGAGCTGGCTCTACTTGATCATTGGCCTCGAAAGCTTGCTCATGCGGCCAAGCGAAAGCGTGCGAGCCATTTGGGCCGTGAGCCGCCGCGGCGCGCCCCATGTCATGAGTGTGCTGCGTCTTGGCGCCATGCAGATCGCTGCGGTGCTGCTTGGGACTTACGTCCTAGCGTTTTTATTTCGCATCATCATGCGTCGCAACGCGGGGCGTTTGGAGATGGGGACGTACGCCGCAATTCTACCTTGGGCGTACGTGCCAAAAATCGTGGTCACCTGTGTGTTTGTGGTTTTGTGGGCGCTGAAGATCGCACCAGACTCCGCCATGGCCTACGCGCTCGCACCGTGGAACCTCGTCTATCACGTGCTCTCGTTCCTCGCGATTGGAGCGTCACTCGTCGCGTTTTTCTCAATTCAAAACGAACGCGTGGATTGGGCAGGGAGCACCAGCAACGAGACGCCACTCTGGCAACGCGGCCTCCCAGGTGTCTTGTTACTGCTCGCGTGCGGCTTCGTGGCGTTTCGCGTGCAGTCCGCGCCCGCGGTTTTTCGTCCAATCGGACAGGGCGATCGCGTCAATCATCTGGTCTTCGCGCCACTTGGCGGCGAGCCCGCGATTGATCTCACCTTCCCTCGCGACAAACCTGTGGTGATCGACTTTTGGGCAACGTGGTGCGGCCCGTGCGTCGCGGCGCTGCCGGACTGGCAGAGTCAGTACTTGCGGCGCGATCAGCTCGGCGCAGACCTAGTGTCTGCCAATGTCGAGCTCGACAATCTGCCAGAGGTCACACGCTTCGTGCGATCGAAGGGCTTTTTGTTTCCGGTGAACA
>JBIKMD010001124.1:0-2862 GCA_044359465.1 Myxococcota bacterium | reverse complement strand
ACACCCTCTACGAGACTGCGGTTGAACAATGTGTGGCGACGCTGTCAGGGAAAGTGCACTTTCCTAAGCGCAAATCGAAGCATGATATGAACGTGCTCTACCCGCTGACCTTCGGCCCAGAGAGTGAGGCGCTGGCTGGTGTTGACGATACGGCGACTAAGGGCCGAGCCGGCCGTTAATCTTTGGCGTCGCCGCGGGCGAAGATGCTTGCCACGAAGTTGAGCACGTCCGTCGCACTCTCATCGTTGTACCCGTAGTTGCGAATCATACGCTGCTTGACGATGTCGATCTTCTCTTGCGTGTCTTTGTCGATCACGTTCGAGACGAGCGAGCTCAGCTTGATCGAGTCTTTTTGATCCTCGAAGAGCTTCACTTCGAGCGCTTTGTGCAAACGCTCGTTGGTACGGAAGTCGAACTTCTTGCCTTCGACAGCGAGCGCACCGATGTAGTTCATGATCTCGCGGCGGAAGTCGTCTTTGCGTGACTCGGGAATGTCGATCTTCTCTTCGATCGATCGCATGAGGCGCTCATCTGGCTCCTCATCTTGGCCCGTGTACTTGTTCTTGACCTTTTCCTTCTGAGTGTAGGCTTTGATGTTGTCGATGTAATTCGCGCACAGCTTGCTGATGGCCTCTTCGTCGGCACTGATCGCACGCTGCACTTCGTTTTTCACGATGTCTTCGTACTCTTGCTTCACCACTGCAATGAGATCGCGGTAGCGCTTCTTCTCGTCTTCTTTGGTGAGCAGCGAGTGGTTACGCAGCCCCGCCTCGAGCTCATTGAGCACGAGGAACGGATTGATGCTGTCTCCTGCCGCCTTTTCGCTCACCAGCGCGTTGCTGATCTTGTCCTGAATATAGCGCGGCGAGATACCTTCCATGCCCTCGCGCTGCGCTTCTTTACGCAGCTCTTTGATGTTGTCTTCGGTGTAACCAGGCAGGGTCTTGCCGTTGTACAGCTTCAGCTTCTGAATGAGCGTGAGGTTGTGCTTCTTGGGCTCTTCGAGGCGCGTCATGACGCCCCACATGGCGGCTACTTCGAGCGTGTGCGGCGCAATGTGTTTGCCTGGAATCTTACGTGAGTTGAAGTCCTTCTCGTAAATGCGCTCTTCTTCTTTGAGACGCGTGATGTACGGGATGTCGATCTTCACCGTACGATCGCGAAGCGCTTCCATGAACTCGTTGTTGAGGAGCTTCTTGTACTCGGCTTCGTTGGTGTGACCAATGATGACTTCGTCGATGTCTGTTTGCGCGAATTTCTTCGGCTTGATTTTGTGCTCTTGCGAGGCGGTCAGCAAGTCGTACAAGAACGCGACGTCGAGCTTGAGCACCTCGATGAACTCGATGATGCCGCGGTTGGCAATGTTGAACTCGCCGTCAAAGTTGAACGCGCGGGGATCCGAGTCCGAGCCAAACTCGGCGATCTTACGGTAGTTCAAATCGCCGGTGAGCTCGGTGGAGTCTTGGTTCTTCTCGTCTTTCGGTTGGAAGGTACCAATACCAACGCGATCCTTCTCGCTGAGCGTGAGGCGCTTGACCTTCACGTGGCTCATGACTTTGGACCAATCACCTTTGTAGTGCGTCATGAGCTCGCGGAACACGAAGCGACACGATGGATTCAGGTCACCGCTCAATTGAATCGGGTAACCGAGCTGTTTGCGCAGGTCGAGCTCTTCGAAGACCTTCGGGCGCCAATGCTCTGGGATGAGCTTGAGCGGATCCTCGTTCATTGGGCTCTTCAAGATTTCGGTGCCGCCACCGATCTGCGCGAGCGGTCCTGGAAGATGCCACGAGTAAGTATAGAGCGCGCCTTCCATCTTGCGCGAGTACTCCTCGAGCCCTTTCTTGAGGACGCGCGCGATGGTCGACTTGGACGAGCCAACGGGACCGTGCAGCAAGATAACGCGTTTCTCGGTGCCGTAGCCCATCGCCGCGCTCTTGAAGACGTTCACTAGCTTCATCAGCGGAATGTCGAGACCAAAGACGGCATCCGCGCCGTTGTGCGCTTCGTCCTTGAAGAAGTTGTAGCGCACGAGCGTCTTCTTGTTGTCGATGTACTCTTCCTTTCCGTGCCCCATGATCATGTCGTAGGTGCGTTGGAAAGCAGAGCGCATGACGCCCGGGTGTTTGCGAACGATGTCGAGATAGTCCGAGAACGAACCTTCCCAATTCAGCTCGCGGTATTCTTCTTTGTCCTGCATGCCCGCGATTTTGGAGATGAGCGTGTCGCCGAATGACATGTGATTTTCCTCTGTAGCCTACTAAAAGAAGCCTGCACTCAGGTTAGCCCCTCGCCGGCTCACTTCTTCTTTTTCTTCTCTCTGAAATATTGGCGCTGCCATTTATCGACTGCGGCTTCGTGACACGCGAGCGTCGGACAGAAAACGTGCGTGCCATCGTTGCGAGAGACGAAGAACAAATCGTCTGACGCCACGGGCTTCACCACCGCTTCGAGCGCTTTGAGACCAGGATTACTGATGGGCCCGGGCGGCAAACCGGCGCGCTTGTAGGTGTTGTACGGATGATCGCGAAGCAGGTCGGACTTGTGGATGTTGCCATCATAAGAGCCGGCCAGGATCGCGGCGTAGATCACCGTGGGATCCGTCTCGAGGCGCATGCCTTTTTTGACTCGATTCAAAAACAAACCGGCAATGTGTGGGCGTTCTTCTTTGGCGCCGGTTTCTTTTTCCACGATCGAGGCCAGCGTAAGAATCTCGCTCTTCGACTTTAGTAACGATCCTGCTTCGAGTGGTTCGATGTTCTTTTTGTAGAGCTCGTGAAAGTGGTTAATGAACAGCGCGACAATCTCTTTGGCCGGCCGGTTGCGCGCCACACGGTAGGTATCAGGAAAGAGGTACCCTTC
>JBIKMD010000967.1:0-2865 GCA_044359465.1 Myxococcota bacterium | reverse complement strand
GACGTCGCGTACCTTTTGCCTGGCGACTACACCCAAGGTCCGGACGGCAACTCCCAGTCCTTGCTCTCCATGACAGCGGGATCGGACCCTGGGTCCATCTCGGGCTTTCAAACAACGCCTGCAAGACCGCTAGCCATCGTGGGCGATCCCAGTGCTTCGGGGAACGCTACGCTGAAAAAACTAGGAGGCATGATCGAGCGCGGCATCCGCAACTACGAAGAGCACATGGACAACCTGACCATTGCGAATCTCCGCTTCGAGAACTTGCCGATCGCGCTCTACGCAGGCGGCGACCGATTGCGCGTCATCGCCAATCAGTTCGTCTCTTCCGGCATTGATGACAGCTCTGACACCGATGGCGAAGGCGCCCTGATCCTCGAGACCTACGTCGATGGCGCAGTGGCGCTCGGGAACCGCTTCGATGCGTGCGGCGCAGCAGGCTCTACGGGCTCTCTCTACGCTCCCGCCATGCGACTCAGAGGCAAAGACTCGGCAGCAACCGATTCCAACATTTTAGTCGCGTACAATGATCTGCGAGGATCCCTTGGGCAAGCGAGCGTCGCGGTTGCACACGCTACGTTTGGCGCCGGCGAGGGTCTGTTCGAAAACCTCACAATCCGCGACAACTATATCGAGACCAATCGGGCCGGTCACATTGCCATTGCGCTCGGTGGTGACGGCACAGTGGCCGCGCCGTTGCTCACGTCGCGCTTGCTTGGAACCACGCTCGTAGCAAACAACATCATCGTCTCCAGCGTGAATGCCATCGGGATTCAAGTAGCGGACACCGGAGTCATCAGCCTGGCGCACAACACGCTCATCGGTAGTGGACTCGATGTTCGCGCGACTTCTGGCTTCAAAGTCAGCGTGCTCGCCTCGATTTTTCAAGTCCAGGGAGGCACGGCTGCACTCGTGGCATCAACTGACGCCATCAATGCCTCGTCGCGGCACAATGCATTCTTCGACAGCACCATCAGTAGCTGCCCGAGTTGGGACTCCACTTGCATCGCCTCGGCGCTGACTTCTGGTGTGAGCTTCGTGTCTGCATCCGACCTGCAACTTTCGCCTCAAAGTCCGGGCCAAGCAGGCGCAAACGGCGTCGTCGTGGGCGCTGAACGCGATTACTTTGGCCGCGTGAGACCCACCACGGGTGCCACTGTGGGTGCCATCGAAACGCCACCGTAAGCTGCGACGCTGTTCCCGCGGGTCTAAAAGTTCCCATTCCGGCGGAGCTCGGTGTTTACCGGTTATGAACGCTCCGCATCCGCTCCTTTCCCGATTGTTAGCGCCTAAGGGCAGTAACGACACCTCGGCGCTCGCAAAAGCGGTAAAAGGCAAGAATGTTCTGCTGACAGGCGCATCGTTCGGCATTGGCCGTGCCCTCGCGCTCAGACTCGGCCGCGCGGGCGCCAAACTGATTCTCGTGGCGCGCACCTTCGAGCAACTGCAGGTGGTCGAAAACGAGATCAACGCGCAAGGTGGCAGCGCGCGCTCGTTTGCGCTCGACCTCTGCGACGCCAAAGCGATCGACGCCTTCGCTGCGCAGCTCAATGGTGAAGGGCTCGCTGTCGATGTCATCATTCACAATGCGGGCAAATCAATCCGTCGCTCACTCGTGGACTCACTCGATCGTCCGCAAGACGCTACGCGAACCATGGCCGTGAATTATTTGGGACCCGCGCAGCTGCAGATCGCCTTGCTTCCCGCCATGCTCAGCACAGGCAGTGGCCACATCATCAACGTGTCGAGCGTGGGCGTGCGCCTGCCTGCTGCGCCAATGTGGGGTGCGTACACGGCATCAAAGTCGGCGTTCGATGTTTGGCTGCGCGCCGCGGCTCCTGAGTTGCAGGTTCGCGGGATCGCCTGCAGCACGATCTACTTTGGCCTCGTTCACACGCGAATGAGCGCACCGACAGAAGCCTATCGCAACATGCCGGGAATGACGGACGATGAAGCGGCAGCCGTCGTGTGCCGTGCGCTCATCGAACAGCCACGTGTGATCGAACCTTGGTGGGTTGCACCGCTTCGAGTGATCGCGCCGTGGTGTGAAGGAATCATATCTGCCGTATTTCAATGGTGTTTGCGTCGCGCCGCCAAACCACGAGGAAGCCTTCGCATCGCGGCGCGGATTGTCAGCGTGCTTTGGACCATGGGTGTCCTGCGCATGAAGCCGAGCGAGCTGTGGCAGGTGTTGCAGGCATGGCGCCGCTGTTCTGCTTCGCTCGTGCTACTCGCGGAGGCTTCGGCGCTTCGCTTTCCAGCTTCGCCCGCGCTTCGTGATGATGACGGAACGCTCACTTTTGCGGAGCTACGATCCGAGTACGAAAACTTGGCGCGCAAGCTGATCGCAGAGCTTGGCGCTGGGCCCGGCCGTAGCATCGCGATCGTCGAGCGTAACCATCGCACCTTCGTCATTGGCTTGCTCGCGGCTGCACGCACCGGCGCCGATGTGTTGCTGATGAATCCCGACAGTCCTTCTGCTGCGTTGGATCAGACGCTCGCGCTACAGGGCATCGAGACGGTCTTACACGGCGAAAGCATCGAGCTCGGAGCGTACGCAAAGACGCTGGCTCGGCACGCGTTGACGCCGGTTACACCCGCCAGTGCAGTCTCACTGCCTCGTCTGCGCCGTCCTGGTCGCCTCGCGATTTTGACGTCGAGCTCCACCGGGCCGGCCAAACGAGTGGCGCGTCGTCCGTCGGTGAGCAGCGTTCTTCCTCCGGTGCTGGGTCTGCTCGAAGCACTTCCGATCTCTCTGCATCGGCCTACGGTGCTCGCGGTTCCGCTCTTTCACGGACACGGGCTTGCGACCTTGGCTATGACCCTCGGATTCTCCTCGCCGCTTTACCTCGGGCGCAGATACGA
>JBIKMD010000966.1:0-2867 GCA_044359465.1 Myxococcota bacterium | reverse complement strand
GCGGGCGCTAGGGCTCCTCCTTGCTGCTGCTGCATGCCGCCACCGCTCAGACCGAGTGCGCCCATGGGTTGAATGACGGTGCGATTGGTCTGCTCCTCGCTCACCACCATGTCGTCATCAATCGCGACACGGTCCGTGACCGTGTCTTCTGGTTCGTCGCCAGCGGCCTTGTTGAGCGAGATCATCATGGTGTGATCTTCGAGCTCTTTTTCCGCGGCTTTGCGTCGCTGCTTGTTGCTGAGAAGCTCTTGCAGCTCGGCGGGCGCTTTGGTCTGCCGGTACTGCGACAGCTTCTCCATCTCGGCTTTGTATTCGGTCTCGAAGACACCGCGAATGTGGTCAGCCACGTCATCGTTGGTGAGTGGGTTGCCACTTTGCAGCAAGTAGCGTTGCAGATCCGTCGCCAGCTCTGAGCCGCGCGAGTAACGCTGGTCACGGTCTTTCGCGAGCACTTTTCGCGCAATACGGTCGAGCTCGGCGTCGAGCTTCACGCCATAGGTTTCAGGCGGGGTGTACTCGGCGTTGCGCACCTTCTCGAAGGTCGCAAACTCGCTTTCGCCCTTGAACGCGCGTTCTTGGGTGAGCAGCTCGTAGAGCACACAACCCAAGGAAAAAAGGTCGCTGCGTTCGTCGATCGACACACCGCTCACCTGCTCGGGCGACATGTAGCCAATCTTGCCCTTGAGCACGCCTACCTGCGTTTGCGACATGCGATCTTTGGCTTTGGCGATGCCGAAGTCGATGACTTTGGTCTCACCATCATAGGACAACAAGATGTTCTGCGGGCTAATGTCGCGGTGGATGATCGACATCGGCTTGCCGGTGGTGTCTTTGCGATGGTGCGCGTAGTCCAAACCTTCGGCGGCTTTGGCGATGATATGCGCGGAGAAACGCGGATCGAGCCGACGGCCGAGCTTCTTCGCGCGCACGTTGATGGCGCGTAGCTCTTTGCCGTGCACGAACTCCATGGCGATGAAGAACTGCCCTTCCTGCTCGCCGAGCTCGTAAATCTGGGTGATGTTTGCGTGGTTGAGTTGCGAGGCGATCTTCGCTTCGTCAATGAACATGCCAACGAACTCTTCGTTGTGCATGACGCTCGGCAATAAGCGCTTGATCGCGACGAATTTTTCGAAGCCCGCGGCGCCAAAGGTCTTGGCAAGAAACACTTCCGCCATGCCGCCTTGCGCAATGCGTCCAAGGAGCAGGTATTTGTCGAATGGAACGACGGAAGCCACGCGCTTACATCATGCCCAGCAAACGGGGTGTCTGCCTGTATTTGTTCCAAGCCATCGTGGGTGCCTCATTTGCAGCGTTCACCTGCATCACCATACATGTAGCGGTTGCGGAGCTCTTCGGGAACCGTGTTGGCTTCGATGATCTGTCGGTACACGCGAGCACTCTCGCGCTCTATGCGCGGCCGCGCTTCGTTCGTGTAGTCCACTTCGTACAAACCAAAGCGGGGGCAAAAGCCGCTGGCCCATTCGAAATTGTCGAGCAGCGACCAGTGGTAATAACCACGCACATCGTGGCCTTTGGCGATCGCGCTAGAGAGCGCGAGCATGACGTCGACGATGTACTTGGGCCGGCGGTTATCCGTGGCATCGGCGAGCCCGTTTTCAGTGATGTAGATGGGAAGACCATAGGGTTTGAGCTCTTCCAGAATTGGGAGCAGAGACTCGGGGGTGAGCTCCCAGCCCATATCGTTCTTCGGACGTGGCGAGGCGTCGTTCGTCAATTGCGGAATGGCACGGAACGGCTCGATGTCTGCGCCCGTTGCAAACGCGGAGTTGTAAAAGTTCAGCGCAATGTAGTCGAGGCGACCCTTGAGGGTGCTGTCGTTGATGCGGTCTGCGCTTTCTTCGAGTTTCTCGTCAAAGTTGCGGTCGAGATTGCCACACAGCGCGGCGTCGAGCAGGAGCAGGTTCTGGAAATAGCGAATGCGTTTGGCGCCGCGCAAATCGCTCGCGTTTGCGTCGGTTGCCGGCAGCCACAGACGGTTGTGGGTCGCAAAAGAAATGAGCGCGGTGACGCCGTCGGCGTTTGCATCGCTTCGGTCATGTGCGCGTAGCTCGTCGTAGGCACGCGCATGTGCATCGGCGAAACGTTCGTGAACGAGGACGAACGCGTCTATGGCGAGTAGCTGCCCCGGCGGGAACAGGCCGCCAATGAAGCCGCCGGTCGCCAGCGCTCCGGGCTCGTTTACTGTGATCCACATGTCGACGAGATCGCCATAAGCGTCGCCGGCCCAGGCCGCATAGCGTGCGAGGAGCGCGGGGAACTCCTCTTCTAGCACGCCCCGCGGTGTAGCGTTCGGTGGTGCTTGCAGCCAAATCGGAAGCACGAAGTGTTGCAGCGTAACCAAGGGTTCAATGCCGTTTGCTCGCAAACGTTCGAGCAGGTCGCGATAGTAGGCAAAGGCAATTGGGTCCGCGACTGGCGGGTCCGCCATGAATTGCTCGCGCGTTGGGAACAAGCGCCCCCACTCTATGCTCAGACGATAGGTGTTGTGTCCGGCGCTTTTGATGAGCGCGACGTCTTCAGCGACGTGCTCGTTGTGCCGAGGACCGTCGTCGGCTTTGTCGCCTTGCGCGCGACCGAGGTTCACCCACTCGTTCCAGTCCGTTGCCACGTTGCCGGACTCGATTTGGTACGCGGCAGTGGCGCTGCCAAAGAGGAAGCCTGGCGGAAACGGACGCTCCGGCTCCTCTCGTATGCTTTGCATGTCCGCTTCCGAGATCGCGCTGGTGAACGGGTTGTCGTTGGGCTCGTGCGCGGAGCAATACGCCTCCGGCCCTGTGGGCAGGGTCGAAAAGCAGCCCGCGCAGAAAAAAAACGGAATCAATCTGTACATGAGGGCCTATCCACGA
>JBIKMD010000965.1:0-2868 GCA_044359465.1 Myxococcota bacterium | reverse complement strand
TCCCAAAGCGAAAAAGGCGTCTCCACATAGTGGCTCGCCATGAACAGTTGGAGCTCGTTCTCTGCGAGCTCAGGTAGGCCGTAGAGGGCACCAAACCACGCGAGCAAATAGACGACCGCGAAGGCGACGAGACGCATTAGCGTGAGCTTACATGGTTCAAGCCGACTGAGCGACTGGTGGCCACAAGAGCGATTCTTCTGACGGAACCGAGAGCTGAATCGGCGGCGTCATGGGTGACTGAACTGGGACCGCGTCTTTTTCGTAGAGCTGCGCAATGCGTGGGGCGATGGCGTCGATGGACAACCGTCTGGCGACTTCCAGATTGGCAGAGGCAATGTGCGCGTGAAGGGTGTGGTTCGACAGTACCTTCTGGAGTCCATCGATGAGCGCCGCTTGTGATGAGAACACGAGCGCTGCGCCGCCTTCGTCGCGTACTTGTTCCATCAAGCCGCCATCGGCAGAAATCATCACGGCGCGTCCATAACTTCTCGCCAGATTGAGTACGCCGCTTGCCCCGCTGTTGTTGCGGTAGGGGAGCACAACGACGCCCGCAGATTCGAACAATGCACCAATCTCTGCTTCCGGAACATAGCCGGTAAACCGCACGAACGAGTCCTTCGCGTACCGCTCGCGCATTTGTTGGTAGATTTCTGGGTGGTACGGATGCGCGCCGCCACCAAGCACGAGCTCCGCGGGAAGACCTCGCTCACGCAGCACACGCACCGCGCTCACGAGTTGGTCTGCGTCTTTGAACGCACCCCAAAAGCCAAAACAAAGGACGCGAAGTTGCGGCGGCTCGATCTTCGCCACCCGTGCGCCATAACTTCCGTGCGGTAAATGTACGGCGGACTTTGTGCTGTACTCGCGCTCGAGTGTCGCTTGCATGCTGCGCAGCATGACGATCGTGTGATCTGCTTGCAGATACATCTTGTTCGCGACGTGAATGCCCAGCCGCGTCGCAAGGCCTATTTCCTTGTGCAGCTTCTGCTGCGCGGCATCACCAATCGTGTGCATGGTGATGACGACATTTGACACGAGCGCTCTGAACAGGGGTATGAGCGCTGCGCCCGCAAAGCTCGCTTCGCGCGACGGTCCCCAGCAGCGAATGTGCGTGTTGAAGTGGGTCACGTCCACGTTCAACGCGCGCACCTTGGCAGGCAAGGCGAGGAGCGATGGAACGGAGTCCATCTTCCACATGCGGTGCACGGTGAGCTTGGGCCCGAGCACCTCCTTGCGCGGCGCAGAGCCGGCTTCATTGGCCACGATGTGCACGTGGCCAATCTCAGGGAGCGCAGCAAGCGCCTGCGTGAGGTAAAATGCGTATTCAGCCATGTTGCCCCGGTCGGGCGGGTAGGTCGTTACGAATGCAATGTCGAGTGGCATGAGATGTTTATTTCGTGGTCCAGAGTTTGAGGTCATCAACGTACGCCGCCGATTGTTCGGCCGTTCCAAAATCCATTTGAATGCTGATCTGCACAGAGGTCGCGCCTGCAGGAATCGGCGTTCGGTAGATCTCTAAGTTGCCCCACGCTTGGTTACGGAGCGGCGAAGAGATGATCTCTTGGCCCGTATCGAACTTCGCGCGGATTTGCGCTTTGGATGTCGCGTCGGTGAAGGTCGTAGCGGCAAACGCGCTCGCGCTGAAGCTAGATCCCGCGGCAACACCGCTCAGGGAGAAGGTCTTTTGCAGACCCGTTTCGCGGAGTGCTGTCGCAGTTTCACCGGACCAAGCGGTGTTCCAAGCCGTCGCGTGACCATCTGCAGGATTGGTGTACCAATCTCCGCCGTAGTCGGACCAGCCAATCGGCTGATTGGCGCCAAAGGTGTTGGTCTCGGTCTGCGCGAAGTCATCGCTTGCGAGGGTGGTGTCCTTGCTGAGTGGATCATAGATCGCTTTGAGGTTGTAGTAGTGCGCAGACTCGGTTTCGCCGGAGGCGAAGTAGCCCACTGGCACAATCGCGATCTTGCGCGTGCCCGTTGGAATCGTCACGTCATTGAGTGCGTGCACGCGCTCGTTGAGTCCGTGGAGCGGGTTGTTCTGCGCGACGCTGATGAGATTCAAGTTCGCGTCGAAGAAGTACGCGAGCAAGGTGGTGTCGCTAGCCTGCTGCTTGTAGCGCGTGCTCACGTCTGCGCTGATGCTGAGACGCGCGCCCGGCGCTGGGCAGACCAGCAGGAACTTCACGAATCCAGAGATGGTCGGCAGATTTTGGTTCGCATCGATCATACGCGCCGTCACACCGTCCGTGTACCAGTCACCGTTGAAGTCGCCGTCGAAACCAATGTTGTACGGCCACGTGTGATCGAAGGGCGTGCCCACCGAGAAGCTTTGGTCGAGCAAGGTCGCATTCGTCGTGAGCGTCGTCGTGCAATTAGTGCTGTCGACGACTGTGCCGGTCACCTTAATGGTGCTGCCAGTCGTGCCGTTGCCGCGTTTCACTTTGCCGCCAGCGTCGTTGAGGTCGTAGCCATAGATCGGGAAGCTGGTGAACTTGTTGTTTCCAGAGTGACCATCAATGCCGATGAAATCGTCGATCGAGCCTTGAACGCGAGCGACCAAGCTCAAACGGCCGTTGTTCGACGTGGAGTTGGCGAGCGGGATGGAAAAGGTGATGCTCTTGCCTGCTGCGAGCGCGGGCACATAGAACGCCGTGGTGCCCATTGTCAGCCCGAGTGCTTTGGCGAGCTTGAGTGGGTCGCCAGTGGCTGTGCCACCAGAAGTCACATAGGCATTCAGCGCCGCGCTTGGAAGCGTTCCCTCTTTGAAGAGGGCACTCGTTGAGATGAGTCCCGGTGCGAACGCGAAGCTAGTGCTGTTCTTGATCGTCACTGTATAGGTCGTGGACGCGCTTTGCAGTGCCATGCGCA
>JBIKMD010000964.1:0-2872 GCA_044359465.1 Myxococcota bacterium | reverse complement strand
CCGAGCAAGCCAACGAAGGGTGCGACCGAGCCAACGGAGGCGAGCACCGAGTGGCCGCGCTTCAGATCCGTCGCAACCGCGTCGAGCTTGCGTTCGCAGTCGCGACGGACTCGCTCGATCAGCGAGAGCTTTCCCGGTGTCATTCTTGCTTGAAGATAGAAACGCGTCACTTCAGCGACGAGCCACGCGAATGGGCTGCCCTTGTGCGCCACAGCGTGTTTGAGAAGCGCATCGTAATCGCCGCGGGCGAGCAATGCGCCGGCGTTGCTGACGAAGCTCCGCGTGATCATGCGTGCGCGTTGATACGCCCACATGCGCTCCATGAAGACGACCAGGGAGGCGAAAGCCATCATCGCGAGTGTGATCACGATGCCAGTCGAAAACGCGTCCATCTCATGCAGAATCTTCAGAATATTCATGTTCAGCCTCGCAAGCGAAAAGGGATTTTGACGATGCGGAAGACGGCCACAGGTTGTCCGTCCACGAGCGCAGGTATGTAGTGCCAACCTTTGACGGCGGCGATCGCGGCAGAGGCAAAGGGCTCATCGCCTTTCATCACTTGAATGCGGCCCACGCTGCCGTTTTGCTCAACGACGATTTTCAAGATGACGAGCGCTTCGCTGCCGGCGCCCATTGAAAGTGCTACTTCGGGAAAAGCGGGCGCAGTGTTGCCTTCACTTGCTTGCGGCGGCGTCGCGTTTTCCGGAAGATTGATGGGATCACGCGAGCGCGTTGGCGCGACAGGTGCTGTTGGAAGCGCTGCAACTGGAGCGTCTGCCACTTGTGCACTCGGTGCAGGTGCTGCCGCTTCGGAGACTGTTGGCGCGGCGTCGGGAATGGCAACGGGCATCGCTTGCTGCGAGCGCTGGAATGGTTTGGCCTTGGCTGGCGCGGCTTGTTTTGGCGCAGGCGGCGGCGGCGGTTCGTTCGTGACGGCCGGCGCGGAGCGGAAGATGACGTCGAGCTTTTCTTGGACGGCCTCCGATTGCGTCGCAGCACCAAAGACAACGACGAGTGCTGCAATGCCTCCGTAGACGCCTAGCGAAACCACCATGGTGGTGAGCGTGCGAGATTTGGATGTCTCGAGCGTGGGAGCTTGGAACAAAGTGTTCTGCGAGAGTGTGCTCACGTGACTGTAGCTAACTTGCGCGCGCGTCAGTGAAGCGACTAGTTTGTGACGGTTTCGTGTCGCTGCTAGAGGACCCTGCATGATCAAACGAGCGATCGTGTTGCTCCTGGTTGCGTGTGCTGGCCGCGCTGAGGTGAATCGTGCACGCGGTTCCACGGCGAACGCCGTCAGCATGGTGATCCAAGCAGGGCACTCGTCCGACGTCATGTTTGCCGACTACTCGGAGCACTTCGTCGTCACAGCGGGTAACGATCGTTTGGTGAAATTGTGGTCGCGCGACGGTCGTTTGGTGCGCAACTTCAGTGGACACAGAGGCCGCGTTGATGGCGCGCGGCTTAGCGCGGACGAGCGGGTCATTGTGTCGTGGTCTAGTGACGACATCATTGGTGAGCACGAGGTGCGCTTGTGGTGGGCCGATGGTTCACGCTCCGTGATCCTGTCGGATTCCGGTCGCGCTGTAGGCGGCGCTTTGTTCGACGGTGATCGGGTGAGTGCGCAGATCGACAAGCGAATCGAGACCTGGGGCGTCTCGGATCAGCGCAAGCTCGCGTCACAAGAAGGCGAGCTCGAAGGCGCAAATGTCCCCAAGGCAGGTGCGCTGCCGGCTTTGGCTGCGAGCGGAGTCGAGGACCGCGTGACCAGTGTTGCGTTTCATCCGACCGGGGACCGCTTCGCCGTTGGGGATGCAAGTGGACGTGTCACGCTGTGGTCGACGGAGACGCGCTTGCTGCGTCACTTCAAATCTTGTGTGGGGCCGGTGCTTACGCTCGCGTTCTCCCCGGACGGCAACTTCGCGGCGGTGAGCGGTGACGACAAGATCATTCGTGTGTACACGAGCAACTTCGACAAAGTAGTGAGCGCAATCATTGCGCCCGACGCCATCAGCTTGGCGTGGTCACCTGGATCAGATCGGCTGCTCGTTGCACTAGCAGGCACGGGAACGGCGAAGATCTTTTCTCGCGATGGCGCAGAGCTTCGCACGGTGGACGTTCCCGGAAAGTGGGTGAGCTCGGTCGCGTGGGGCAAGAAACGTATCGCGATAGGGCAGGGGTCACCCTATGGTGATCAAATCGCGATTGAGACGGAGAGCGGCGCAAAGCGTATTGCTTTTTCGTTAGGTCAGGACTCTGGCGGCGCGCTCAGCCTCGCGTTTTCTCCAGACGGTGAGCGGCTGCTCAGCGGTGACCTCAGCTACAAAGGCAAAGTGTGGTCGCTCGAAGGGAAGCTTCTTGCTGAGCTGCGTGGGCACACCTTTGCGGTGAGCAGCGTGGCGTTTGGTACGGATCGCATCGTCACGGGATCGTACGATGGCGAAGTGCGCGTGTGGACGGCGCAGGGGCAACCCTTGCGAACACTGCGTGGGCACAGTGACATCGTCAGCAGCATCGCTATGTCGGGTTCACTCATCCTGAGCGGATCGAACGATACGACAGCGCGGCTTTGGCGGGACGCTGACTCGCTCGCCTTCACCAGCAACGCGGAAGGTTGGATCGTTTACGACGACCGTGGTTACTTCGACGCCGCAAAGTTTGGAGCGCGAAGACTAGCAGCGGTTCAGGGCACGCAGGCGTTTGGGATCGACCAGTTCGCCGTGCATGGCAACCGCCCTGATCTGTTGCTATCGAAGCTGAAGCTTGGCACGCCTGAGCTGATTCAGCACTACCGGCAGCGCTACGAGCAACGCTTGCAGAAGTTGGGTCTGAATACTTCAGGTGCGCCCAATGCCTTAGATCTTCCTCGCGC
>JBIKMD010000221.1:0-6605 GCA_044359465.1 Myxococcota bacterium | reverse complement strand
AGATACGCACAAAGCAGAAACCATGCGTGCGATGATCGATTTAGGCGCGACCATGATCAACGACATTACTGCGCTCGGCGATCCGCAAGCGGCTTCGGTGTTGCGCGCAGCACCGCACGTTCATGTCGTCCTCATGCATGCAAGAAACAAAGGTCCCAAAGCAGAGAAGACGCACCACGCTAGAAACGAGACATTGATGCAAGACATCGTTCGCTTCTTCGCGCAGCGCATCGCTGACTCAGGGCTTGAACGCGAGCGTTTGGTCCTAGACCCCGGCATGGGTTTCTTCCTGGATGCCTCGCCCGAAGCGAGCGTCACCGTACTTCACGGGATCAAAGCGCTACGCGAAGCTTTCTCGTTGCCAGTATACATTGGGACCTCACGCAAGTCGTTCATCGGTACGCTGCTCGGCGGACGCGCACCGCAGGACCGAGCAGCAGGAACACTTGCAACCGAGCTCTTCGCGCTCGAGCAAGGAGCCGCCTACATCCGGACGCACGATCCGGCGGCCCTCAAAGACGCTTGGACGATTTGGGAACGGCTTACTCCGGCAAGACAAAAGTGAACGTGTAGCGAATCTTGGTGGACACTTTGTCCGCACCCATCTCGGCCGGCTGGAACTTGCAGTGTTTTCGCATGGTGCTCACTGCTGCCTCATCGAGCCCATAACCCACGCCCTTCACTACTTTCACGTCACCCACTGAGCCTTCCGCCGTCACCACGACTTCGAGCGTGACTTGGCCTTCGATCTCTTTGTCCTTCGCCTCTTTGGTATAGAGCTCGGTCGGATCAAAGGGTGGGCAATCACCAATCTTCTGCGGCAGCTTGGATACCTGCGCGATGCTCACGGGCCCTTTGCCCTCGCCGCCGGCACCCTGCAGCGGTTTGACGTCCTTCGGATCCTTCTTTTCGCCAGGCTCCGTCATCGTCGTGTTGCCCACGCGCACATTGAAACCCGAGTTGTTTTGGCTCGTACTCGAAAGCGACACACCAAACACGGGAGGCGGAGGCGGTTCTGCGCTTGGAGGAGGCGGCGGTTCTGCGGCTGGCTTGGGATCCTTTTTGACCTCCACTTTCTGCGTCAGGTCGATGACCTTTTTTGGAGCAGGAGGTGGTGGAGGGGGAGGCGGTGGTGGTTCCGGTGCCTTTGGCTGTACAATCGCCAGCTCCACACGCTTGAGCTTGGGCTTCTCGGGACGCAAAGCGGCGGCTGATAACGCGTAAAACAGCGTCACATGACCCACGAGCGATGCGAGCACGAACTTGTTCACAACCAAAACCTTACTGGCCGGGCAGCGACTCGATATTCAACGCGAACTTCGAAATCCCAAGCGTCCGGACTAAATCTATCAGATGCACGACCTGGCCATGGGATACTTCTTGATCGGCGGCGACAATCGCCTGCAAATCCGCTTTTTTGGCAATTTCACCAGGAACGAAAGCTTTGACGGCTTCTTCCGTTGTCTCTTTGCCGTTCAAATAGAGTTTGTTGTCTTTGGTGAGCGTCAACGCGATGGTTGAGGGCTCCGAGCCTTCACCCGTGGCAGCGTTGGGCAGATCCACCTTGATCGCCGGCGCCACGATCAAATTCGCCGTCAACATGAAGATGATGAGCAGCACGAGCATGATGTCGACGAGCGGGGTCACGTTGATGTCCGTGATCATGTCGTCGTCGCCGCGATTGCCTCCACCGGCCACGTTACTTGGTCTCCGTCTCGGACTTGGCGAACGAGAGAATCAAGTGGCTCGCTGCGTCCGCGCTCGCCGACAGCGAACGCAGATAGCGGTTGTACATGTTGAAGATCGCAACAGCGGGAAGCGCGACCAGAAGGCCAACGGCCGTTGCGACGAGTGCCTCAGCAATACCACCCATGACCGCGCTGGCGCCTTGTGAGGTATTCGCCGCCAAATCGCGGAACGAACGAATGATACCGAGCACCGTGCCGAACAAGCCGACGAAGGGCGCGTTGTTGCCGAGCGTACCGAGGTACGCGAGACCACGCTCATAGGCCTGACGCTCACGCACAGTCACGCTCGCCATCATTTCATCCGACGCATCTGCGCCGCGATCGAGCGAATCGAGACCCGCCTCAGCCACACGCGCCGGGAGTGAGCCATTGGTTTTGAGGTATTTCTTGGCCTCACCCACATCGCCTTTTTTCAAATAGCCACTGAGCGTATCGAGCAAGGTGCCCAAATCCGTTCGGCGCTGAAAGAAGTAGAGCCCGCGTTCGAGCGCGATGCCAATCGAAACGACGGAGAGCAGAATGAGCAGGTACATGACCCATTCGGAGCCGACGTAAAGAAAGACATTGAGAAGTTGGGCGACAAGACCTGCACTGTGTTTGACTGCTTCGGGCTGCATAGGGACGAAATGCCTACCATTTGGGTTTTATTCCGCAACCCGTTCACTTTGGGTCAGCGAATTTTTGTCATGGTTGTGTCAGGCAGGAGGGACTACGAATCGGATACAGAGGCCCTGACCACCGGCTCCAGGTTCCGCACTCACGCTGCCGCCATGCGCTTCCACACAGCGTTTGGCGATGGCGAGACCGAGGCCGTGCCCCCCGGCGTCGCGCGATCGTGCTGCATCGGTACGGAAAAACGCCTCGAACAACCGCGGCCGATCCGTATCGCTCACCCCGGGACCATCGTCGCTGATAGTGACAACCAGGGTCCCATTGGCGCTCGCTGCTTTCACCTCGACCTTCGCGACCGCATACCTGAGGGCATTCTCGATGACGTTTCCAAGCGCGCGCGCGAAAAGACGACGGTCAACCGGGAATTCCAACGGCCCCTGCGCACAATGAACCCGCAAGTCGCCTGCTGCAAGCTCACGCACGAGCTGCGAGATGTCTGTCTGTGAACGCACCGCCGAGTAGGGCTGTGCTTCTAGCCGTGAATAGAGAAGCAGCTCGTCGATCAGCGCTGACAGCTGCTCGATCTGTTTGTCGCCGCGATCCAGAAAATCGAGCGAGCCGTCTCGCGCCAGCTCGAGCGACAAGCGCAGCCTGGACAGCGGCGTTTTGAGCTCATGCGAGATGTCTGCAAGCAAACGCCGACGGTCATCGAGGAGGCGCGTAATGCGGTCGGCCATGAGGTTGAAGCTGTCGCCCATGGCTTTGACTTCATCGTTGCCGCCGATTTTGGCGCGTGCGCTCAAGTCGCCAGATCCAAAACGTTCCACTGTTTGGGCGAGCGTCAACAATGGTCCAGTGATGGATCTGGCCAGGAAAAAGCAGAGCCCGAGCCCAACGACGAGAATCACGCTGAGCCCCAGAACCAATCGCCAGCCAGAAGCGTCCTGCCACTGCGGCCGCGGGCCGCGTGTTTGCGCATAGTAGACTGCGTCCCCCGTCATGGGCAGCGCGACCTGGACCTCGCGGCCAACGCCAAAGTTAACGACGGGCCCTTCGTCCCGCATACGATCCACGAGCTCGCGCATCACCGGCGCTGGCGGCGCTTCTGGTTTTTTGGCGCTGAGCGTCCATAGCGTGTTGCCCTTTGCATCGAGCACACTCAGGGTTGCACGCGCATTATCGACGATGGGTTGCATGATCTCATTGAGCTCTTGTGGCGGCATGTTGCGGGCCAGCAAACGCTGCAAGAGATCGCGCGTATTGCCGTTGCGTTCGATCACCTGCTCGCTCGCAAGACGCTGGTGATCATCGGCAAAAAGAAGGAAAAACGCGGCGACGCTCGCCACCGCGAGCACGAGCGCGAGCAGAAACCACAAGTACACTTTGACAAGAAGCGGCCTACGCATCGTCGCGTGCCGGGACGAAAAGGTACCCCACCCCACGCACGGTTTTGATCCAGCGCGGCTCTTTGGGATCGTCCTTCAGCTTTTGACGCACGTGCGAAACATGCACGTCGATGGAGCGGTCGAAGGTGTCGAACTCTCTGTGCCGCACACGTTCGAGCAACACCTCGCGGCTGAGGACGCGCCCTGAAGCAAGTGCAAGCTCGCGCAAGATGGCGAACTCGATGGTTGTCAGCTCGAGCAACTGGCCGTCGAGCGTGGCGGTGTACGCAGAAAGGTCAACAACTAAGGCTCCGAATTTCAGCGTATCTTTTGCGGGCGGCGTGTCCACCCGGCGCAGAACAGCCTTGATACGCGCCAGTAGCTCTCTCGGGTTGAACGGTTTTGGCAGGTAGTCATCTGCGCCGAGCTCGAGCCCGAGAATACGATCGGTATCTTCGCCGCGCGCCGTGAGCACAATGATAGGGAGCTTAGTGCCAGTTTTGCGAATCTTCTTGAGGACTTCGAGGCCGGGCATTTGTGGCAACATCAAATCGAGTACGACCAGCGCGGGCGGCCGATTGAGCGCCGCGCTCAGCCCTGATTCACCATCACGGGCGATTTCACATTGATAGCCCTCGCGGCCGAGATAGGTTTCAAGGAGCGAGGCAATCTCGGCATCGTCTTCTATGATGAGTACTCGGTGCACGTTTTAGACTAAACAACGGACTCGGGCTGGTTTGAAGCGCCTTCGTTCATTTTACTATCACTTAACACGAACCGAACATGGGCTTCGCAATCGGGGCGCAAGCTGTTCTTCATGAATACTACACTGTTTTTCAAACCCCTGATTCTCGCTTTGTCTGTTGTTTCGGTCGCTGCATGCCATGGTGGGCACCACGATCCTTCCAAAATGATCACCAAAGTATCGGAGCGAATCGAACGAAAGCTCGAGCTGCGTGACGACCAGAAACCCGCGTTCAACGCCCTCGTGGAAAAAGTGAAAGTACAGGCATTGGCGCGTCAGCAGAAGGGCCGAGAGAGCTTGCTCCAAGTCAAACAAGAGCTCGACAAGGAGCAAGTGAACATCGACAAAATCGCCGGCCTCGCCAAGGAACGCGCTCGCGATCGTTTTTCCGAAGCAGAGATTGACACGTTCATTGATGAGCTGACGACGTTTTATAAGACCCTAGACCCCAAGCAACAGAAGACGCTCGCTGAGATGGCCAAAGACAAGCTCGATTGGATCAACTGAGACTTGCAGCGCGTGACGGAACCCTGCCAGAAGCATGGCCTTGAGTCTTTCTCGACGCGAGCTTCTGCAAATCTTCTTGGGCGCGCCGCTCGCTGTAGCGGCGTGCCACAAGACGTCTCCCAAACAACCACCAGGTGAGATTGTTGGAGCGTCGTTTGCCCGCGGACATTTGCTCAGAGACGGGGGCCGGGTTGAGCCCACGCGTTGGTACACCAAAGACGTCGTGATTGTGGGTGGAGGACCCGCGGGGCTCGCGGCGGCATGGCGTCTAAGGAACCAGGGCCTCGACCTAGAGGTGCTCGAGCTAGAGCCCGTCGTTGGCGGCACTTCGCGCAGCGGCGCGACGGATCTCGTGTCGCATCCTTGGGGTGCGCACTATGTGAACACGCCCATGCCTGAGAACCGCGCCATGATTTCGCTGCTCAGCGAGATGGACGTGCTTGAAGGCAAAGACGAAAACGGAGAGGTGATCGTCGGCGAGCAGTTCCTCTGCCGCGAGCCGGACGAGCGTGTCTTCTATCGTGGTCGTTGGTACGAGGGCTTGTATCTGCATGCAGGCGCCTCGGCGCAGGACTTGGAACAGCTTGCGCGCTTCGAGACGCTCATTGGAAACTGGGCAGATTTTCGCGACCACAAAGGGCGGCGCGCATTTGCCATTCCCATGGCCACGGGTTCGGATGATGAGCGCGTCACGCAGCTCGACAAGCTCACCATGGCGGCGTGGCTCGCGCAGCATCAGCTCACGTCGCCGCGCCTGCAGTGGCTCGTCGATTACGCCTGCCGAGATGACTACGGAACAAAGGCGAAAGACACGAGCGCCTGGGCGGGTTTGTTCTATTTCGTCGCGCGCAAACGCAACGCAGCGAGTGAAACCCAGCCGGTGATTACGTGGCCAGAAGGGAACGGCCGCCTCGTCAAACACCTCGCGCGACAAGCGCCCATCACGACCGGCGTGCTCGTCGCGCAAGTGCGAGAGACAGCCGCGGGCGTAGACATCATCGCATTCGACAAAAACAACGCGCCCTTTGGCGTGCACTGCAAACGCGCTATCTTGGCGGTGCCGCAGTTCATTGCGTCGCGCCTCGTACCAAACAGAGCGCCACTGGATTTTCACTACGGCACTTGGATGGTGAGCAATTTGCAGCTCAGCGAGCGGCCGAGGAGCCGAGGGTTTCCTTTGGCATGGGATAACGTGATCTACGAAAGCCCCTCGCTCGGTTATGTCGTGGCCACACATCAACGTGGGCTCGATCGAGGCCCCACGGTGATCACGCATTACTTCCCCATGTGCGAGGACGACGCACGCGCCACACTGCTTGGACTGAGTCACTCGCAGTGCGCGGACATCGTGCTCGCCGATCTCTACAAAGCGCACGCGGACCTTGCCGAGCACACGACGCGCCTCGACGTCATGCGCTGGGGCCACGCCATGGTGCGACCGAGCCCTGGTTTCGTCTTTGGGGGCGCGAGAGCCAACGCGGCAAAACCCGTGGGAGGCATTCATTTTGCGCACTCGGATTTGAGCGGAATCGCACTGTTCGAAGAGGCGTTCTATCGCGGAATCAGCGCCGCAGAAGCTGTGCTTGCGGCGCTTGGAAGAAAACAGGG
>JBIKMD010000750.1:0-3573 GCA_044359465.1 Myxococcota bacterium | reverse complement strand
ACGCTGATCTGTTCGTCTTCGGCGGCAGTGCTCTGCTGAGCCTGACCCTGTTGTTTGTGGGGGATGCGCTTGGGCTTTTGCACGGCGACACGCCGCCGTGGCTGTGGCTGGCCGCGGTGGTCCTGATCGACGTCGCCCACGTGTGGTCTACGAGCTTTCGCGTGTACTTCGACCGCGACGAGCTCGCAAAACGCCGCGCCTTGTACGTGCTCGTGCCGCTGCTTGGGTACTGCATTGGGCTCGCACTCTACAGTGAAGGTGAGATCGTCTTTTGGCGCGCTTTAGCCTACGTGGCGGTCTTTCACTTCGTCCGCCAGCAATGGGGGTGGGTAGCGCGTTATCGGAGCAAAGCGGGCGAAACCACGGGCAAAGCGTTCGATGCAGTCGTTATCTATACTGCGACACTCTACCCCTTGGCGCACTGGCACTTGACCATGCCGAAGCAGTTCCAGTGGTTCATGACCGGCGACTTTTTCAGCGGTTTTGCTGGAAGTGCTTTGGCGTCTCAGATCGATGTGGCGCTGCGCGTTTGGTTCTTCGCCGTGCTGGCCGTCTACGTGGTCCGCATGCGCGCAAACAATCCCGGTAAACACATCGTCGTCCTCTCGACGGCTGCGTGTTGGTACCTCGGCATCGTTTACTTTGATTCCGACTACGCGTTCACGGTGACCAACGTGATCATTCACGGCGTGCCCTACTTCGCGATCGTGCATCAGTACGCGCAAAAGCGAAAAGCGGAGGCCGCAAAGATTTGGGCGCCCTCATGGCCCGTCTTTTTGGGCCTGCTTTGGCTGATCGGTTTTTTCGAGGAGCTGCTGTGGGACCGCGCCGTCTGGCACGAGCCTCAGCACCGCGCGTTTTTTGGTCACGTGTGGGAGATTGGGGGCTGGCGTGCGCTGGTCGTACCCCTTCTCGCGCTCCCCCAGCTCACCCACTATGTGCTCGATGGGTTCGTGTGGCGCCGAAGCGCGAGTGATCACTTTCGATCAGTCGCTGATCAGAGCTGAAAACCCCACCTTCGCCACCTGATCACTGGTGACGGTCCCCTGCACCGCCAACTAGCTGAAAACACTAACAAAGCGCCATTCGCAGGCCTTGGCTTCAGGTTTGCTTTGTCAGGGGAACAACGGAGGTTCCCGCATGATTCGACTGATGGTCCCGGCTGCACTCGTGACTTGCCTGTTTGCTGTGAGCGCGTCCGCTGCCACAATCAAGGTCGATGTCTTCACCGACAGCGCCGCGCTCGAACATCAAAAGTGCGGAACACTTGCAGGTGATTGCACCTTGCGTGCGGCTCTCAACGTCGCCAAGACAGGCGATGTCATTGAGCTCGACAGCACCAGCGAGCACATCATCGATTCGACGCTCGTCATCAACAAATCCGTGTCGCTTTTGGCAGCAAAAGACCTCGCCACCATCACCACCCAAAAAAGCATTCAACTGATTCGTTTGGACAAAACCGCGACCGGCACTGCGCCTCGAGTGACACTGCAACAACTCACACTGACGGGTGGCGGAGGCGGCATTGGTTTTGGTGGCGCTATTGGAGTTGCGGTGGATGCCGAGCTCAACATCATCTCGTGCGTCTTCAGCGGCAACAGCGCCGTCAGCGCCGGCGCGATTCACTGGAACGCACCTGGTTCAGTTTTCATTTCGGACTCCGTGTTCGAAAAGAACGTGGGCGGCAAATCCGCAGGCGCCATTTTCTTCGGCTCGGCCAAAACCAAGATTTCCATTCAAGACTCTACGTTCAGAGACAACCAGGTTGTCAGCGGCTCGGGTGAGGGTGGCGCCATCGTGAGCGCTGCGCTCAGCCTGAGCATCGAACATAGCTCACTGCTGAGAAACACCGCCGGGTCAGGCAGCGCGATCTCCGTCTTCTCGGGTGCAAGTCTCTCCGCAACGCTGCAACTCAACTTCGTCACCATCGCGCGCAACTTGGCAAACAAAAGCGGCGCCATCTCGGTCGACGCGCTCTCCACTGTGTCACTTGCCAACACGCTGCTTGGAGAGAACACAAACGGCGATTGCGTCAGCGCATCAACGGTCAAATCGTTTGGCTTCAACCTAGTGGAAGCGCCGGGAGATTGCTTATTCAAAGCGGCTGGCGACATCACGGGCGAAAAGGCAGCACTCTTCACGGAAGAAGAGCCCGCTGAAAAACCCATCGCACCTACGAGCGGGTTGGTACCAGCGTGTAAAAGCGCAGCCGTCGATCGTGCGTGTGCAAGTGAGACGACCAACTTCGAATGTTCACGCACTAGTGACGCACTCGGCTTTCTTCGTCCCATTGGCAAAGGCCGCGACATAGGCGCAGTCGAATCACCACTGCTTGGCGCAAAAGCGAGCGTGGAAGCGCCCGATCAAGTCACTTTTGGTGAAGACTTCGCGTACGCCATTACCGTCACCAACCTCGCCTTCCGCCCGCTGCATGACACCCAAGTAGAAATCGTCATTCCGAGCGCGTTCAGCGTGCAAACGATGCCGACTGAATGCAGCGGCGCCACTACGCTTACCTGCACCGCTTCCGTTTTGGCGGGGCAGGCGTCGAAACGTTTTTCGATCACGCTTCAAGCGAACGCTGAAGGCACCGTGAACCTTGCGCCGTCGGCAAGCTCGGCGTCGTGCCTCGTCAGCCCGATTGTGATCTCGCAGAAATCAATCACGGTTTTGCCGAAACCCGTTGCGCCTGTCACTGCACCGGAGGTCCCAGCAGAGACCCCAACCGTCGCCGCAGCGCCCGATGCCGTAGCCGCCGATGTTCCTGCTGCCACTGCGATTGTAGATGATAGCCCACTCGCAACGGTCGATGAGCTCTTTGTCCGTCGTCAGCAGCCCGCGCCCAAAGGTTGTAGCGCAGCAGGCGATCATAGCGCGCTCGTGTGGCTCGCGGTCGCGGCGTTCCTGCTCGCGCGCCGGAGAGCAAAAGCTTAGCGGCTTGTAACCGTTCCACCTCTGGACGAGGCGGTGGGTCACTTGGAATTGCTTGTCTTGCTCAGTGCGCCCGCGTGATCCTCGACGAGAGACACATGCCCGCCATCAAGCTCGCTGCCAACGTTTTGGCGAACGAGCGTACGCCACTCAGCCTCTTGGTGCGGCATGACAGCAAGGAACTGCGCGTGGTTTAGGCGATGAAAAACATCCCAACGGATGAGCAACGTGAGCGCCCGAGTCGCAATGCTTCCCCTTGCCTCTACCGCGAGGCGCTCAATGACCACGGCATCTTTGCGTACTTCTGCAGCCATGAGCTGAATGGCAGGCGCTGTGTCCGACAGCAACGCTTGCGATAACGCGTCGTCCAACTCACCGCGGGCCAGAAGACAGGTCGCGCACTCGAAACGAAAACGCTCATCAACGTCGTGCGTCGCGTGGTGAGAGAGCTCCTTCCTGACCGCACCAACACGAGCGAAGCGATCCACTACTGCGAGGATGTCGACAATGAGACCAACAATACCATCGCGACCTGGCAACGTTTCGCCGCGCAAGCTCACTTGCGCCACGCCATCAGAGCAAGCCACTCCCGCAAGGCAAAGACGCGTGAGCGCTGCGCGGGTACCTGCATCGAGGAGCGCG
>JBIKMD010000963.1:0-2879 GCA_044359465.1 Myxococcota bacterium | reverse complement strand
GACGCAGGCGCACGTCGTTCCTGATCGTCGCTAGGTACACGGGCTCACTCCACCATCACTACTTCGACGCCCGGGTGTGTCGGCGGCTCGCTCGTGGGATCCAAAAACAACCAACGCAGCAGCGAGCGGTAGAAACCAAACAGCGGCGTGCGCGCGGCGACCTCGTCTCGGACGCGTTCACGCGTGGACTTGAAGCTGGTGTGGCTCTCTTTGGTGAGGCGCTCTCGCTCGTGTAAGAAGTTCGAGAGCGGCTGCACTTGAACTTCGAAAGTCTTGCCGCCCCAGTGCACGACTGACTTGAGTGCAGACCACCCCGTTTGTTTGCGAGAAGGACGATCGAGATAGTCCTTCACTTCCACGAGCTGCAAACGGCGGTGCGCATCATCTGCCGGGATTTGCCGCGCGCTGAGACGCGCATCGTCAATGGTGAGCGCGAACAGGCTTTCTTGTACACGCGCCGCGTCTTCGGGCGTACCGACCACGATTTTGATGCCGAAGACGTCTTTGACGTAGCGGCCTAGGTGCCGCAGCTGTTTGTCTTTGAGCACGATGGAGTCTAGGTCGAAGATCTCATCTGCGACTTTGTTCCACACTTCTTCTTCCGCTTTGATGCGGGTCAGGATGCGGTAGACGGACAAACCGTTCGGTTCTGTCGCTTCGTATTCGACCACGTTTGAGATCAAATTCGCACGCAACCAGTCCCGCTGGCTCGAGATGGCGAGCCGGGCCAAGATCCGGGTGCCCAAGTCTAGATCCGTACTGCCAATGACCTCGGCTTCAGACACGTCTACGGACAAGGTGAAGCGCTCGCGCGTCTTCTCGATTTCGCCAATGGCCACACTCTTTAGTTGATAGGCGCCGAGCAAATGCTCCGCGAGCACCCCGGCGAGTAAGTGCAGGTCGCGCTCGCCGCGGCGAATCATGTCGCCAAACTCAGCGCGCGCACGCGCAATTTGCGTCTTGGAAAATTCGAGGCGCTCGTTGCCTCCGGCGTCGAGCATCCGGCGAAAGCGCTGCAGATTGACCACGAGCGCGTTGAGCGCTGGCTCGCGTGACACCATCCAGAGCGGCGACTGGCCTTCTTCGTTTTGATCTACGTCGGTCACAAAGGAGCCATAGCACGAAGTGCCAAGGCGGACAGTGCGGGGCGTTACGCTTTGATGCGCTTCATCTCTGGGTCGTACATGGGCCGCAGCGAGAGCTTGGCCGCGACCTTCTTGTTCGCGATCTCTACGGTCCAAGTGCCGGACGAAAGGTAGGCCGCATCAATCGGTTGATCGGCTTCGATCATGGCGAGCCCTACAGCGCCGCCAAGCGTAAAGCCGTAGGATGCGGCGCGGATATACCCAACAGGCTTGTCATCGCGGCGAACGATCTCAGCGTGAAACATCATGGGCTCAGGGTCCTGCAGAAGCACTTGCACCAGTCGGCGTTTCAGTGGGCCTCGCGCCTTTTGTGCAAGCACGGCCTCTTTGCCGAGAAATCCGTCTGGCTTCTTCAGGTCCACGGCAAAACCAAGGCCGGTTTCGAAGACATCATCTGTGTTGTCGATGTCGTGACCATAGTCGCGATAGGCTTTTTCCATGCGCAAGCTAGCGAGGGCCTTGAGGCCCGCGTGTTTGAGACCAAAAGCGCGGCCTTTTTCGATCAATAGATCGTAAACATGCGCCGCTTGTTCCGTGGGGATGTAGAGCTCATAGCCCAGCTCGCCAAGATAGGTAATGCGCACGCACATCACGCGCGCATAACCGATGTCGATCTCACGCGCGGTGCGGAAGGGGAATGCCTCGTTCGAGAGGTTGGACTGGGTGAGCGCTTGCAATAGCTCGCGTGATTTTGGTCCCTGCACATTGAGCTGGGTGTAGGCCGAGGTCACGTCGGTCACGAACATGTGCCCATCCGCGTGCCGATTCATCCATGCTTCCGCGTGTCTGTGCGCTGTATCCGACGCTACGACCATGAACTTTTCGTCGTCCAACTTGGTCACGGTCAGATCGGCCTCGAGCTTGCCGAGCTGATTCAGCCACTGCGTGTAAGTGATCATGCCAGACGCGCCGTTCACGTCGTTCGCAGAAAGATGATTGAGGACACGGCCTGCATCACGGCCCTGCACGAGGAACTTGGCCATGAACGACATGTCCATCACGATCACGCCGTTGCGGGTCGCTTCGTGTTCAGCTTGCCAGTAGGGGAACCAGTTTTGTCTGCCCCAGGACAGCTTGTCGACCTTGGCTTCAACGCCTTCTGGCGCATACCAATCTGCGCCTTCCCAGCCGCTGACGTCTTTGAAGTAGGCGCCTGCTTTGGCTAGCCGGTCGTGGACTGCGGACTTCTTGGCGCCTCGGGCCGTTTCGGCAGACTTGGTCGGATAATGGCACTTATAAACCATTCCGAGCGATTCGACAGTACGTGTGCGGCGGTACTCGGGGTTCGCCTGGTACTTGTGCAGACGATCGATGTTCATCCCTGTGACGTCCACGTCCGGACGCCCGTTGATGATCCAATGCGCCATCACGCGGCCGAGGCCGCCGCCCGTCAGAATCCCAATCGAGTTGAGACCTGCAGCCACGAAGAAGTTCTTGAGCTCCGGTGCCTCGCCAACAATCGGACGCAGGTCGGGCGTGAAGCTCTCGGGCCCGCAGAAGAATTTGCGTACGCCAGCATCAAAGGACGCAGGCACGCGTGACATGGCCCTCTCTAGGTACGGAGCCATACGATCCCAATCGGGTGGGATTTCGCCAAAGGAGAAGTCCTGCGGCACGCCTTCATCCACCTTCCACGGCGCGCACACGGGCTCGAAGAGACCCACCATGAGGCCACCGCCTTCTTCGCGGAAATAACCATAGGAGCCCGGATCTTCGAGCACCGGCCACTTGGGA
>JBIKMD010000962.1:0-2882 GCA_044359465.1 Myxococcota bacterium | reverse complement strand
CCAGACACCCCTGACCAGGACAACCCCGCCGGGGCAACTCGTCAGTAGAACAGACTCGAAGGAGCGCGAACATGGCCGTTCAAATCAACAACACGCAGAACACCCGCCCCCAAACTACACAAACCGTGGGAACAGGCGTAAAAACCCAAGGTCCTCAGTCGCTGAGCACGAATATCAACGTCATCGCAGCAGCGAACGTGGCGCTCGAGAGTCTGGCAAGCAGCGCCGTACAGCTCAAAGCACCGACCGCCGAAGTGCTTGCACAAGGCGAAGGCGCGTCCTCGCAAACGACGGCAATGATCCAGCAACACTTCGAACCGCTGCGTGAGTTTTTGCAAGCGCCTCGCACAGCCGGTGCGCCAGCGGATCAATGGCAGCTACCGTTCACACTGCAAGCGCAGCCGCAGCAAGCGGCCACCCCGGAGATGCTCATGCTGGTCACCAGCGAGGACCCGATTGCAGCCTGGTCCGAGACTGGCGCGCGTGTCGCAACCGTGCTCGAACCCGAGTTCGCAGACGCAAACGCCACCAAGGAAAACCTGCAAGACAGCCTGCGCATGCTGAGCGCCGAAACTTGGTCTCCTGCTGGAGTCGACAAACAGCTCGAGCAATTGCAACCCGGTCTATCGACGCTCGTCGCGAGCCCACAAGTACAACAGGTCATTCAGCAGAAGCTCATGCCGCTACTGGCGCGCATGACTAGTGGAGAGCCCGGCAGCACGCGCATGAAGGGCGACAACACGATCAAAGCGCTCGGCGATGTGAGTGGCAAACTCGGCAACGCCACTTCCCCCACGGAAAAGCGGGCGTTGCTCGATGCAATGAAGGCCGTCGGATCAGCCCTCAGCATGCCGGACCTTGGCAGCATGGACGTGGAGTCCGCCGTGCAAATGATCATGATGCTGATCGCCAAAGATGCGCGCGAAGACATGAAGATCAAAGTCAACGACATGAAGGTGAAGCTGCGCGAAAAGAAAATGATGCGCACGGAGATCCAGCTCCGTAAAGCGGAGCGCGCACACATCAATGAGCAAGTCCGTCGCGAGTACGAAATCCTTTCCAAAAGCGGAACGATTTCGTGCAGTTTCGAAGACTTCCGCGCTCAATATCCGTTCGGAGTCAACGAACCCAAACGCAACAACGAAACAGGAGAAGTGACCCTCGTCTACGGCGGTATCTCGTCTCCACCCTGGAGCGAACGGCCGGACTTGATCCCAGAGTCTTTGCTCGCGCCCCCACCGCCAGTGGAGACTGCCGCTGATGTCGGAGCGGGCCAGGTAGATGGCGCCAGCGCCCCGAGCGGTCCGGTCGCGGCAGATCCTGCCAAGTGCGATGGCCCTTTCGTCGCAAAACAATTCGAGGAAGTATTTGGTCTCAACGCGGAGTCGATGGCTCAGCTCGAAAGCTGGTGGATGAAGTCCGTCAACCAGCTCGATTTCGAACCCAAAGACAACGGGACGCAGTTCAAAGCGTTTCTGCTCAAGTTAGGGCTGAAGCCAGTGATCACAGGCGACAAAGGCGCCGCTGATGCCAATCGAGAGTTGATCAACGCGGCCCTCAAAAAAGAGAAAGCGGCCCCTTCTACGGCGAACGAAGACGAATGGGGCAAGGCCTTCGCCAAGGTCATGTCGCAGTTGCTGTCGGACATCGCTAAAGCCTCGAATCCAATGAATGAAGGAGCCCTGCTCAAAACAATCGATAGCTTCATGAGCAATGTCGCCGGCATGAAAGAAGCCGGAATGGGCACAAGCAAAGACGCCATTATGAAGACGATCAATGAGACAATGAGCCTCATTGGTGGGCTAGCGGGTCAGAACAACAATCTGGCGGTCAAAGTGAAGGCGGCAGAGGCGGCGACCAAGGTCCCTGCCGATGCGGCGCAAATCAAAGCGCACATCGATGATATTAGCGACGAGCTACTCGCCGACTTCGCAGCCAAGGGAAAAGCGTTGTCTCCTTCGGGCAATGCGAAAACCAACGTCGCGCCTGCGCCCAGTGCACCAAACGCGTCGACGCTAGACGGCCCGTTCGAGGCGAGCAAATTCGAAAGCGTGTTTGGCCTCGACGCCGCCGGGATGAAGGAACTCTACACCTGGTGGAATAAATCGATAAACCACCTCGACTTCGAACCCAAAGACAACGGAACGCAGTTCAAAGCATTCCTGCTCAAACTGGGGCTCAAACCGGTAGCACCTGGAAACACGAGCGCAGCAGAAGCGAATCGTGCGCTGATCAATAAGGCTCTCACCAAAGAGAAGAACGAACCAGCCACGGCCAACGAAAAAGCTTGGGGTAAGGCGATCGCGGACACGATGGACGCCATGGCCAAAGAGCTCGCGCTTGCGCTCGGTCCACCAGCAGACTCCAAAAAACTGTCAGCAGCGATGGGCAATTTTACGGCGCTGGCCGAATCTCTCAAGACCCAGGGCGTCGGGGAGTACCGAGATCAAATCGAAACCAAGATGAAGGCCATGTTCGACAAGGCCAACAAGTTTGCCGGGAGCAAAGATTCAAACGCCGTCACGGCAGACATCATCTCGGAATCGCTTTTGCAAATTGGCAGTATCAGCGTGAGCGCGCACTTCAATCTGGTAAGCGATTCGCTGTTTGCGAAGTTCAACTCCAGCAGCAGCATCGTCACCAAAGCACCGGCCGCTCCGCCATCGAGTGAGCTGGACGGGAACTACAACGCAGCAAAATTCGCTGGCGCATTCGGCATGGACGAGACCTCCATGAACATGCTGCACGACTGGTTCATGTCCGGCACGCCCAACGGCACCGGCACTGAGTTCAAGGCCTTCTTGCAAAAGATGGGTCTGCGCACTGTGAAACCAGGCGACATCAAAGCAGCCAAAGAGAATCTGACGAAGGTCAAAGACGCG
>JBIKMD010000961.1:0-2885 GCA_044359465.1 Myxococcota bacterium | reverse complement strand
CTCGGCGCTGCGAACGACCGTCTTTTTTGGCGTCTTTTCAACGACGAAAACATTCTGTTTGTCCGCCACGAGATACAGATCAGCGACCCGAACTGGCATGGCTTTCAGCATCTCTGTGGCAGAAGTTGCACTATCTGCTTGTTCGAGGACTTGGCGAATCGCAAGCGAGACGGGAATGCCGCGCGGCGCTTCGTCGTCGCTTCGCGCTGCATTGACGCTGATCCAAACACGCTTCTCATTGATGCCAGTGACCACGCCGTTCATGCCGGGCCATGCGATACTCATGAATTTGAAGCCGTGCTCTGGTTGCACCACTGTCACGGCCTTCTCTTCGTCGAACACACGCCCCGCTTCGAAGTCGAAGTTGCGGCCGACCAGCGTTCCACCTGAGGCGCTCATCGTCGCATCGAAGCCAAACCCGGTACACGCGACGAGCGGCGACTTCTCCACGGTTTGCGCCAAATCGTGCAGTGCAAGGTAGGCCATGAAGCGGGCGAACTTACCGCCGCCATCACCAAAGGGATCTTCGTATGCGGCCATTTGTCCAACGAGCTCACGTTGGATCTCGAGCGGAATGTCTTCGCTCAAGTGCTTGCCGAACAAACGACCCGCAATCTCGATCACGAAACGCAGCGCACGGCTCGGCACCACTTCTGCAAAGGTCGAGTGCATCGTGGCATCGATTCGGCGCATGACGGGTCCGACGAGTCTATGCATGTCCGCGCCGCGCACCTCCGGGGGGCCAGACAACCAAATGAACCAAATGTCGTCTATGTGTTCAGCGCGGCCTGGACCGGGTTTGGTCACATCGGCCTGCGCGAGCGGCGCCTTTGGAGTTGCGCGATCGAGGGACACAACCAAAAACAAACCGCCAGCAAGCGCGATCACGCTGACCACGGCGAGGACCCGTCTCAAGAACCGCATGTGATTTCTCCCAGCGCGTCGCTCTCACTTGGAACATCGAGCGCCATGTCGTCATTTTCAATCGTGAGCTTGGCGCGACTACCCACGGTCACGAGCAAGGTCTGCGGCATTTGCCACTGACCAACGGTCTTGAAGCGCTGCATCTCTACCGTCAAGTCGCCAGCTACAATACGGTCAAATGCCGGCAGTGTGGGATGCAAGTGGGCTCGCACCGCTTGGGTCACGTACTCGTCACCCCTCCACTCGCCACCACGCGGCGGCGAGAGCGCCAAAAACAACTCGGCAATGGGAAAAAACGTCACGCGTTCGCCAGCCTCAGCCAAGGTGCCTGCCGCGCTCTTGTCTCGCGCGTCGAGCAGAAATTTCCCGCAGCGCACGTTCACTTCGAAGGCCGTCACCATCATGGGCCCAAGCACGCGCAATTTGTAAGCGCTGCCTGGGTAAACGATGAACAACCCTTCCGCTTTGCGTTTATCGCTCCCGGTTTCGAACACGATTGTCTGTTGCGCCTTGAACGGCAGAGCGCTCGCTTCAAGCGCCCCTGTGCGTCGATCCGTCGCAGTCGTACCGGTCACAGCGGCTGCTGGCGCACATGCCACAAACAACGCAAGTACCCATAGGAACCTCGGAAGAAACAAGAAGCGCATCACTAAGAGGACAATCCGCGTCGCGTCGCGAGACGGCACGAAGTGGCTCACGCGTTCCTCTGGCGGCGGATAATAGACATCGACTGGAACTGGCACGATCGGCCGTTTGGCCCTTGCGTGCCTGATCAAGACCTCAGTTTCGAAGTCATAGCCGGTTCCACGAAAGCGGTACAACGTGATCACCTGCGTGGGATACACACGCAGACCACACTGCGTATCCGCAAAGCGCGACCCCATGGCCAAGTTGACCCAGAAGTTAGAGAAGTTGTTCCCGAAGCGATTCTTCTCCGGCATCTTTGCAAAAGAGCGCGTGCCGAGAATGATCGCGTCCTTAGCCTGGGCGGCCGCAGCGACCATTCTATTTATATCTGCCGTATTGTGTTGTCCATCACCATCAATGGTCAGCACATGCGTAAAGCCTTCGGCCTGCGCGGTTCGCAAGGCGGTCTTGAGCGCCTCACCCTTCCCACGATTCTGCGCATGGCGAACGATGCGTGCACCGGCCGTGCGCGCAGCGTCTTCAGTCCCGTCCGTGGACCCATCGTTGACGACGAGCACTTCGGGTACCTGCGTCAGAACGTCCCTGACCACTTGAGCGATGGAACCAACGTTATTGTACGTGGGGATCGCGACGAGCAGGCGAAACATCAGTCGCCCGTCGCAAAAGCCGTGAGTGCATCGAAGCCCGCCATGACCACGTCAGGAACATGGTAGAGCAGCCCGCCGTCGAGGCGCGTGAAGACCTGTTGCGTGGTTCCTCGCGCAAGGACGGTCACACCATCTGATACGCGCGTGAGCTTGAAGTGGGTATCAATCAGCGCGCCTCGCGCCCGCACCATCGCCGCATCGACGAAGATGGCTTCGTCTGCTCGGCCCGGCGCTTTGAGATCCATGTTCACATTGACCACCGGCATGACGAAGCCGTGTTTGGCGAAGTCACCAAACTTGATGTCGAAGCGCTTCAGCAATTCGATGCGCGCAAAATCGACGTAGCTAAAGTAGTGGCCGTGCCACACGAGCCCCCACGAATCCACGTCACGAAACGGGATGCGCATCTGGACTCGGTGCCAATGCTTGATGGTAACAGAAGGCGCCATCACGCGAGCAGCACACATGCAGCACCGCTGTCTTCGTCTGCATCGAGCACGAGCACCCGTTTGGCCTCGCCGCACTCAATCAATGCTGCGCCATTGGACATTTCGAGCATGGAGCGCACGTCGAAATCGCCAACGTGATCAGACAGCGACGCCAAGCGCGCGCCGGTGTCTTTGGCAAACTTCTGCAGTGCAGACAGATGCTGGCGATGCGAATAAA
>JBIKMD010000960.1:0-2888 GCA_044359465.1 Myxococcota bacterium | reverse complement strand
CACCCGGAGCATCGGCTGCGCGCCGCGCGCCGGTGTCCATGTTGGGATTGGTCTCGCCAATGCTGATGGTGTTTGTCTTCGTGGTGCTCGGCGGAGGCGCCGGAGCCGACGTGCTGATGACCTCACCTTCGGCAGACTCTGCGCGCGTTTGCTGGGCGGCTGCATCAGCGAGCGGGGAACTGACAACGAGTAGCCCGACTGACTGCACTGGCATGCTGGTTTGCGCTAAACGGCTCACATCAATCGAGACGCGAGTTGGCGCAGGCGTAGAACAAGCGGTCAGTGTGAACAGCAGTGCATAGGCACAGCGCATCTTCCGCTCCTTTGCGGTCAGCCTCTCGGCTACTCGCGCACTTCGATGATTGCACGGAGCCGTGTGGCTGCGGCCCGCTCGTTGAATTTTTCGAAGGTGTCGCTCGCGCGGTTGCGTTGCTCAACGGCATCTTGCACCCCGAGCTTCTTCTCACTTTGACGATCGCGGGCATCACGCTGGGCGCCGCGTTGATTGTTGTTGTTGTTGACCTTGTTTTCCGCGGCTATCCGGTCCCGTGCTTTGTCCAGCGCCTGCGTGATTTTGTTGTTCGCACCTTTGGCGCCGTTGTCAGACGCTTTGTCGGCTGCGCCGCCGGTCGATGGGTTGCCCCGCGCGTTGTCGAGTAACAATGCCGTTTGTGCAACGCCGAGGTCGCGCACCATGCGGAAACCATTGAGGCCGACGACCGCGGCACGGCCTGCGCCGATCAACTTTGCTTCACCACCTGCTTTGCTCTTCACTTCCACTTTGCCTTCGCCTACCGCGATTTCGCATTCGCCCTCTGCATCGACTGACGCGCCGAAGTTGGTTCCACGCACACCTGCAACTGCGCTCTGCGTTTGCACTTCGAAAGCGCTGTCGCTGGTGAGCAGTTTCGACACGCTGGCCCACAACCGGCCGACGACAAGCTTCACCGAAATGGTCTTTCGCTCCGCCGAAGCATCAGAACGGAGCTGCGCCATTTGCACGCGGCTGTTCGCGCCAAGGCGCAGCAAGCTGCGGTCGTACAGACGTACGCGCGCTTGGCTGTTGTCTTCGGTCACGATGCTGTCGCTCTCGCGCACTTCGGTACCAAGCGCGGCGATGAGCGTTTCTTGCCCGCGAATGACCTTCACAGACCCCTGAACGTAAACGATGACAGAAGGCATCTGCACCAGCTCTTCGGCCAGCGCAGGCGTGGCAATCAGAAGCAGGGGCAATGACAACAACACTCGCAAGTTCATAGGGAGCTCCATCTAGCTAGCACTCTAACCAGGCTACGCGGCAAAGGTTGTGGTGCTGATCACTCAATACTGACCAATCAGCGTGAAACCCACCACATGGCGACGGTAGACGAACAAATCGAACGCAGTACCATCTGTGGTTGCCGCATCGTTATGTGTGTAATTGTAGTACACCTGCAGACCAAAGTAACGCCCGATATTGTAACGCACACCGACGTTCACCTCATAGCGGCGTTCGTCACGTGCCGGCTCGGCCAGGCGATAGAAGCGGAAGTTCAGCGAGGCGATTGCCCACGCTTGGAGCATGTTCTTGTAGTTCATGCGGAGGCCGGCTGCGGCTCTGACGCCATTCAACCTGAAGTTGATACCGCGGGTCTGCTCGTTGTCGTAGGCGGCGTTGAGGACCGCATCGAAGATCGAGAAGGGCAACGAGTAGGCTAAGCCCGCAGAGTACACGAGACCATCCCGGTTGTTGGCCGGTAGGCTCGGCGTGTCAGTGCCCGCGTTCGGGTCGTAGAAGCTGCGATACTCAATGTTGCCGATCACATAGAGCGTATGGCGTGGCCAAAAAATGAGGCCAATGAAGGGTGAGCCACCGCCCGATTGCAATAGGGGCGTACGAAACGTGTTGGTCCAGGTGCCGCGATAGTTGCCGTCCAATCCGAACTCGACCTGGGTCTTTGTTCCAAAACGGCTGACGAACCCAGCGCGCGCAGACGGCCCGCCGTAGTCGAAGCGGGCGAGCGAAGCGCGATCGTTCAGATGGTTCGCGTTGAGAAACTCACCTTCGAGCTCGAGGGTGAACGGCTGGGAAGCAACTGGACGAAAGGTCAAGCGCGCATACTGACTGAGACGTGCGGCCATCCGAGGCCTTTGCAGTTGTGCCACCACCGAAGGATCGTCGGCTGGAATCCCCTGCGCCTCTGCATCGGCGAGGACTTGCGAGTTGAGACCGGCAAAGTTGGCAGCGGCAAGTGAGGCGTTGCTGTCGAACTCGGTGGTCACGTTGAGCGCGGCACTGACCCACGACATGTAGCGCTCTTCAGCGACGGAGCCGCCGCTGCTACCTGCGGCAAGCGCTTCAAGTTTGGCTTTCAGATCAGCCGTAGGCGCCACCTTGAGCGCGTCCGCCGCATAGGTGCTCGCATCTTTGTCGCCAAGCTGAGCGGCGAGGATCGCATGGTACGCGGCAGCATAGGCCGCTGTCCGATCATCTCCTTTTCTCGCGACGTCGAATTGGGCTTTGGCGTTCGCAAGGTCATCCGCTTCGAGCGCAAGAAGGCCGAGATAGTGGGCAGCCCGCACGTCGAGCGGGTTTGCTACGCGGTAGGCTTCGAAGTTGGCCTTCGCCTCTGGTTTCTTGAGCTGAAATTGCAGAAGTGCGCGTTCGAAAGGCGCAAGCGGATGCACAGGATTCAGCGCTACAGCCTTGTTCAGATACGATAGCGCGAGCTCGTCATTCTTCTGCCCCTGCTCGAAGCGCGCCGAAGCGAACCAAACATCTGCATCTTCAGGCAAAAGCTCCCGCGCGTAGCTGTAGAGCTTGCGGGCGTTTTTGGGGTCCGCCGTTTCTGCCTCCGTGATGGCGATATCCGCCTCAACGGAACGCGCGAAAGCCTCTCTCCCGTCCA
>JBIKMD010000123.1:0-7993 GCA_044359465.1 Myxococcota bacterium | reverse complement strand
CCCGTCATTCTCACGACCGGTCTCTATGCCGATTGCCAAGCCAAAGTGCGCGGGACGTTCCAAGGCACGGGCGTCGTCACGCTCAGCAACAAGAACATCGCGGCTGGTCTCCAGTACTCGGAGGTGACAGATTCCAGCGGCAAGAAGAAAAAGAAGTGGCATACGCCTGATGGTTCGCGCTTCAGCGTAGAGGCGAGTGGTTCGATCGTGAGCGCGCAAGGCTCGCTCGAGCTCACCTGTGGTCTGACGCTCAAGACCGCACTGCGTATTGCTGATGCGGCTGGGCCCTACATGGGGCTTCGCACGGAGGCTTCGCTCGAAGGCTCACTCACTGAGGTTGCCTGCGCGGCTGCGCCTCCGCTTCACACGCCCGTCACTGCAAACGCGAAGCTCCAGGTCACGGCACAATCGAGCCTCGAAGTCGGCGCGGAAGTGACGCTGTTCAAGATCGTCAGCTTCGGCGTTGGGCCCTTCACTGTAGCAGGTTATGTGTACAAGGAGGGTCCGCCGCGCCGTGTGCAGATCCCCTCGTTGCCATGGTTTCCGGGTGGCTACGCAACGGTCGTCGACGCCATTCCTCTGTGGGAAAGCGCGCCGAAAAACTTCAAGACAGGCTTCGACTGCGAGTCTAGGTGCGGCGACGGCCTGAAGAACGACGCCGAGACGGACGTCGACTGCGGTGGAAACTGCGGTGGCACATGCGGCAAGGGAACGGTGTGTAGCGTTGATGGTGATTGTCTCTCGAAGATCTGCGCGAGTGGAAGCTGCCGCGGCGGCCCGTCGGACAACGAGATCAAAGATCAAGGTGAAACAGACGTCGACTGCGGCGGGCCGAGCAATCCGCTTCGCTGCGCACTTGGTAGGAACTGTGCAAAAACCGCCGACTGCGCCGAAGGGCTTTGCAGTAAAGATCTCGGCGGCGGCTCGCGCATCTGCACGAACAACCTTTGCCTCGATGGCGTGAGGAGCGGCATCGAAGGTGACGTCGACTGCGGTCAGGGCATCGGTTGCGCGGCGCTCTGCGCCACGGGCCAACGGTGTAACGACGCCGGCGACTGCACGAGCGGCGCCTGTAGCGTCAGCCAGACGTGTGTAGAGGCCACGCCTCCCTCACCGAACACTTGCGCGGATGGCTATCGTAACTTTGGTGAAACCGATGTCGACTGCGGCGGTCCTTGCGCCACCAAGTGTTCGAATGGACAGGCGTGCTCAGCCGGCGGTGACTGCGCGAGCAGTGTATGCAGCTTGTTTGGCGGTTGCGTCGCGACTGCGTGCGAAGATCAACGGCTGAACGGCAGCGAGGCGGATATCGATTGTGGCGGCAGTTGTCCGAACAAATGCGGCGTGGGTGCTGCTTGCGGCGGAGACACCGATTGCGCGCCGACGACGCTGTGTAACGATCGTACGAAGCGCTGCGTGCTCCCGGGCTGCAGCGACTCGCGCAAGAATGGCAACGAGTCTGCCATCGACTGCGGCGGCGATACTTGCAGCAAGTGCGCGGTGTCGCGTGCGTGTGACGATGACAACGACTGCGTCTCGAACGCGTGCCTCAACAACAAGTGCATCAGCGGTCCGTGCGAAAACGGCGCGCTGAGCGCAGGTGAAGCAGACGTGGATTGCGGCGGCGTATGCGGCGGCACTCCGTGCGCCACAGGAAAAAACTGCAGCGTTGGCTCGGATTGCGCGTCGGGTATTTGCGGCGGAAGCAACAAATGCGTGTCCGATCCTTGCCTCGATCGCACGCGCAATGGATCAGAGAGTGACGTCGATTGCGGCGGCGCGTGCTCTGCCAAGTGCGCGCTCAGCAAACGCTGTGCGGGTGATGGTGATTGCGCGAGCGGACTTTGCGGCTTGGCAGCGCCGCGTTCGTGTGTTGCGAACACATGCAGCGACGGCTTGCTCAGCGCAGGGAGCGAGAGCGACGTCGATTGTGGTGGGACTTGCGCCGCGGCTGACGTGCAGAAAAAGTGCGCCAATCAGAAGCTGTGCACCACAGGAGCTGACTGCGCGAGCGGTGTCTGCAACGGCACTACCAATCGCTGCGTCGCGAGCACCTGTTTTGATGGCCTACTGAACGGAAACGAGACGGCGACCGATTGCGGCGGTAGCTGCGAGCCAAAGTGCGGCTTCAACCAAGCGTGCGTCAGCGGCCAAGATTGTCAGAGTGGCTCATGCACCATCGCGAACACCTGTGCTTCGGATCAGTGCAGCGACGGGATCAAGAACGGTAGTGAACCCACCGTCGATTGCGGCGGCGCTTGTGCGACCAAGTGCATGGTGGGTGACAGCTGCCTCGTGAACGGTGATTGTGCGCCGCCCGGCGGCTTCGTCACGGGCTTCTGCAACCAGAGCCTGAAGCAGTGCAGCGCCACGAGCTGCGGAGACGGCGTGAAGAGCGGCAACGAAACCGGCGTCGACTGCGGCGGGCCTAACTGCAGCCCGTGCGGCAACGGACAGGGCTGCAATGGCCCGTCCGATTGCACGAGCACCTTCTGCAACACCGCGGGTGCGAACGGCGTCTGCGTCGCCACCCGTTGTCAGGACGGCGTGAAGAACGGCGCCGAGACAGACATCGATTGCGGTGGTCCGGCCAGCACCGGTTGTGGCTTCTATTCTTGTCAGCGCAGCGGCGGACCGGGCGGCGCCGACGTGTGTGTGGAGGCGTGGGACTGCGCTAGCGGCTACTGCGGACCGGCGAATACCTGCGTGCCGGCCATTCCGAACAACTGCTCGCTCATCAAGCAGCAAAACCCGAGTGCGGCTGATGGCGTTTACGTCATCGATCCAGACGGTCCGATGAACCCAAATGCGGTCGGTCGCCCGATCACGTCGACGTACTACGGCGGCGCTACTTATCGAACGCCGCCAGGCTGGGACAACAGTATCCGCGTTTATTGTGACATGAGCACGTCGTTCAACGGCAGGACGGGCGGGTGGACGCCGGCGGCGTACATCAACTCCTCGAGTCTCGAGTACGCCGCTGGCACCACGCTCGTTCAGGGGCCTTCACACGCCATCTCGTCATGGGCGTCTCAGCACCCAGACTGCACGAGCGATGCCGCTTGCGCTTCAGTTCCAGGCGGGTCGTGTCGCCAATCGCCGTCGATCGTCATCGCCAATCCTCCCTACTACAATCGCTGGTGTACGAGCCCCAATCCCGCCCAGGTAGGCGCAACGCGGCTCGGCTTGCTCGGACCGCCGGCAAATTACTCCGTCACACCTGGAGGAGGCGCAGCGGCCGAGGGATTCAATTCGTACGCCATCGCGATTTCGGACTGGGACTTTCAGGGCAATCTCTTCACGGGCAGCGTGCCACGCGAAAACCAAGGCCTCTACGCTCTCGCGCCCTTTTTGCTCGTGAACGAATACCGCTGGTCTGTGTACCGCAATGGCTCGCTCGTGTTCGAAACGGCGCCCGTGCAAGTGGGCTCGAAGATCGGTTGGCGCGACGCCGGTAGCATCGTCGATGGACCCACACAGCCGTGGCATTGGTTTCAAGCGACTGCTGGCTACATGAACGGCGTCGGGAGCGAGTTCAACCCGGGTAGCAATCCAGATGGAGTGAGCGTTACCACGCGCGGTCGTGGTTTTGGCGCCTATCAGAACGCCAGCAATACCGTGGGCACCGTTGCCAGGAGCGGGGGCGACTACTTCGACGTAGGCGGCATCAATCGTATTTGGGATTTCAATGGCACCAATGGAAACGCCGGCACGTCCGGCTCGGTTCCGGTGCCGCTCTCAGGCATTTGGTTTGGCAGCTGGGGCCGCACCGCCACGCACAGTGCGGGACAATCGGGTTACTCGCCTCGGCCCCGTATTGGCTTCTGCAATGGCTTCGCCAATACCTGCAACTCGAACATCGTTGTCCATCCGGACGGCGAAACGCCTTTCGTGCTCGGCGGCAGCGAGTCCAACGCGGGCGCCGGAACGATGCTCTCCGTTGGCACACCTGGTGTTGTCATCGTGTTGTGGGTGCGCTGAGTCGAGGCTCGCGCAAGCTCAGTAGCGATAGCCGCACACGCAAGCCTGTCCACGAGTTGATGTGATGGGCAGAGGTCATCGGCTTGTAGCGATCGGTCGCGACCAAAGGGATCGCATCGACCAGGGATCGAGATCGCATCGACCATGAACAGAGATCAAACTGAGTCCACCGCGGCAACATCACCGTTTTCCTCGTGCTCACGATGACCGCCAGCAGATTCAAAACTCTAGCCGTTCCACTTCTATCGCTTTGAGTCGTCTACTGGTGCGCAACGGTTAAGCGCAGTGATCCTTGTTCCTGGTCGATTCGTCTCCTGTGGAGTTCCCAGACGTGTTGCTGGCTGTGAGTGAGAGTCTTCCGCCACCACACTAGTCTGAGACACTCATGCCACTTGGCAAACAAGGCATTGCGAGAGTCTGTCGCCTTGCGTTTTTCGGCTAGGCGGGACCGGCACCCTCGCTTAGGGACGCGCATGCGATTCGAATTCACCGTTTGCTATCTGCTTGTCGCTTGCGCCCCCCCTCTGAGCTCGCCGTCGCCATCACCAATCACACAGCCCGTCGTCATTGACACAGACAACAACGACGATGACGTGGGACCAGACGAGGAGAAAGCAGAAGAGTCAACGGAAACCGATGCGGAGATTTGGCAAGGCAGGGTCCTCCGCGCGGTTTGTGCGCACGCCGAAACCTGCTGCAGCGCGCTCGATTTCAAGAAGGATGATGACTGCATAGCGTGGGCAAAACGAGCGCTTGGTCCCGCAGATGGTCTAGTTCTGCATCCAGCGAGGGCTGAACGCTGTCTGGCAATTGCCGTTGAGTTTGGCGCATGATGTTGGACAAAGCCCAGGATGCTCTACGATGAACCATCGTGTCGCTTTGCCTACCAAGACCGGCCTTTCGGCGAAGCGGTACGAGGCGAAAGCTGCGAAGCAGACAAAGACTGCGACCAAGCGAGCGACAACGACGAATCATTCTGCACCGTCACCAACAAGTGCGCGAAACACAAGTTCGCAAAATTGGGTGACGACTGTCGTGGTGGCGTTGATTTTAGTGCCTCATGCGAACCAGCACTCAGGTGCGTCAAGAACAAGTGTGCGACGCCCAAAAAAACTCGGACAGCTGTGCGAAAGGGACTGCGAGGGTGAGCTAGTCGGCTGCGACGGACTTTGCGAGGAGGGAACCGTGTGTGTCCCGAGCTCAACTGACAGTTCGTTGCGATGTCGAAAACTCGGAGATAAGTCGATCAAATGCGACTATAGAAACGTTGGTTGCACCTCGCATGAGTACTGCCAGGATGAGCATTGCGTGCGCAGAAAACAACGAGGAGAAAGCTGCATTGGGGATTGGATCAGCAACTGCGACACGAACATGCTTTGCAGCGATGGCTCTTGCGTTCGCCATCACGCATCCTCCTTTGCTGGCTGCACGCGCTAACCTCCCTGCTGAGCGCCGAGGATTTAGATGATTTGCACGATGTGAGCGTGATGCGCGAAGCGTTCGAAACCATTGCCGCGCGAAAGCCTTCGTTCAACGAAAAGCTCCGCGATTTTTTGAAAGGGCGCAACCGCCACGGCGAGCCTTGATCACGCTGCGGCGGCACATTCTCTGCGCTGGTGAGCAAGACCAGCATCGTCAGCTGGCGTTGAGCCTACTTTAGGGCTTGGTCGCCTAGCGCGTCGATCGACACCTTGGTGGATGCTGGTTGCGTGGACGGCGCGTCCTTCCTCCTGACTCTGGTTTTCGCCGTGTACAAATCCCCGTCGCTGGCCGGGCTCCGAGTCGCGTCCAATTTCGACGAGCTTCAAGGCGACGATCTGGCCACCCGCGCGGACCGGAGCGAGGTAGGTGCATCTGTCACCGAAGATATCTCCCCGGTTGCAATGTGCGGCTTCCTGCAGCTCGCCGCTCTTCGAATAGTGATAACACCAGCTCTCCTGGGAGCCGTGCGAGCCGAGCGAGCTGGGCTCGGCGTGAGAGAACGACGTACAAAGCAGGCGCCCGAGAGTCGTCTGGGCCATGTGGGTGCTCGAGTGATATCGAAACGAATGTACTCGGTTCCATGTATGCACGGGGCGACAGTTCGCCCGAAGCGTTGCTACCGGAGCGGCAATCTCCACGTCATTGAGCGACCATAGCCATGACCCCGTTTCCCCGAGGACGAGCGGGACAGCATTCTCTTCCTTGGCGAGGCAGCTCGCTGGCTCGAAGGGCTGACGTCGGCCGTGAAAAAGCGCTGTGACGAAGTCGGGCAAATAGTAGCTCGTGTCTGGAAATGCGTGCGGGGCATCGGCCACGCGAAGTCGCCTCAGCAATTGAGCGACGCTCGGCATGTCATCAACGCTAACACGGGTGCTGCGTCGGGATTGCTCCACGGTCGTGAGCGGATCGCGCAAAAGATGTCGCAGCACTCGAGGCATTCCATTTGCCAATTTTGTCATGCGTTGTTCGCGCAACGCACCAATGTGTTGCGCGATCTTCGGGTAGAGTGGGCGGGAGCTTGCCGTCACAAGGCGCAGCTCGTTGACGCAAAGTTCGGTCGCGGTATCGGCCCGAATCACGCGCAGTGATACGCCGGTGTAGTATTCTGTCAGCTTGTAGTTCTGTTCGCGTCGCTTAGTCGGTTTGATCACGAACCACTTTGAAGACGCGCCTACGTTGAGGCGCGCACGTGCGCTGCGCACGGGAATTATGTGCCCGTCGAAGCGCTCTTCGATCGTGACTTCAATCTCTACGTCTCCGTCTGGCTGACCGACGCAACCCAGGTTCAGCAGTAGTGCTTGCGGGCTCGAAACCGGAAACGCCACATGCATACTCTCTCGTAGCGGCCACCAGTACTGAGTGTCGACGTCGCTGTCGAAAGCGTTCCACGCCCAATACTCCTCAACCAGGGTACCTCGGCTCGGTGTTGGTACGGCGTCGATCCGCTTCGGAGGAATGAGCTGCCAGTGATTGACGACGCTCAGCGCTTCGATATCGTCAACCGGCTCAATGCGCGGTGGCGATGGCGCGGCAAGGACGAAAACAAGTACGAAATGCACGTCGGCCGATTCAAACGGATGTGGGCGCGTGTAAAGTCTTTAAAGCGTGTTGGAGAACTAAGCGACGACCCGTCACTTCATGTTGAAGCCCCTTATGACCAGCTCAAGACGCGCATCGAGAAAATCAATCCTGACTCGTCCCCACGCCCGCTCGATGGCAGCGGGCAAATCGAATTGGTAACGAAAGCCGCCGCCGATGCGCGCTGCTGTTTGTGCCTTAGGAGCTTGAGACACAAAACGCGTCTAGCTCGATGGTTCCGTCCTGGCGCTCGTAGTACGATCTCTTAGGTTCTGAACGCCAAGAACAAGCGCCCCTCGAAATAAGTGATCGCCACGTTGTTGTTCGCGGCGTACGGTTTGATCTCACTCGGCACGGCGTTCGGGATGATGAAATTCGGCGCGCTCGCAGTGACCGTCCACTGCTTGGACTTATCTACTTCGTACGCACTTGGATCATTGTCTGGTGTGAGTGAGTACGCGCTGGCGAGGAACAATTCATGCGGGCCTTCTCGCACAAAAGTGCCCCCGACGGTCTCTCACTTGATCGACTGCAAGGTGGTTTGCCGCCTCGTCGCAAGGATGACATACTCAAGCATGGCTCGATCTCTGCCTATTGGCGTTCTCATTATAACCCTAGTCGTTCGTTGTTCGGCGCCCGCTCCCACCGACAAAACGCCGGGAGACATCATCGAAGGCGTAGACAACACACCGGACTTCGATTTGGGGCCGAACGTCCCAGAGCTCACCCTGACGCAGGGCGAATCAGGCAGCGTGACTTTGCTCGTCGATCGCGCGGCTGGCGCCGACAATGCCAACATCAGCATCGCCTTGAGCGAAGGTCCCTCAGGCGTCGCGCTCAGTGGCGCCTTTGCTGCGGGGCATCGAGTGCAACGATCACGCTCAGCACTCAATTGACGACGCCGCCTGGAGCGCACGTGCTCGTTGTTGCGCTTGCGACGAGTCGCACCAAC
>JBIKMD010000061.1:0-10234 GCA_044359465.1 Myxococcota bacterium | reverse complement strand
GGGTCCCCTACTGCTTTCCCTGCCGTGCTGAGTGGCCCCTCGCCTACGCCCACCGCACCGGCGTTTGCTGCGTTGTTAGCAGCGGGAACAACCAGTGCTGTCTACGACGTGGTTGCAAGTGATGGGGTTCGTACCTCGGCCTCTCAGTCTGTGACGCTCTACACACTGCCGGGCACTGGTTACGTCATCGTGGGATCGACACCCGCTTCGAGTGACGCTGCAGTACCCATTTGCGGGTCGACGCAGCTTCCCTGCCGCACCTTAGGAAAGGCGCTCGCCCTCGTAGACGCCGACAACAACGGCTCCGGTGATGGCCGCGTCATCTTGCTCACCACCGGCGCCTTTAGCTCGGAGAATATTGGAAACAATCCGGTGCTGAACTGGAAGAGCGGCACGAGCGCCTACGGCGGCTTCGATCCCCTGACCTTCGAAATTGTGGGGCGCTCTCAATTGAGCTCAAACTCGAATGGCTGTTTCAACCCGCGTCACGGCTTGGCCTTCGGCAGCGGCAGCGGCATCGAAATCGCCCGCATCGACATTACCCATGTGGTGAACGGCTGCGAAAACTTGGATACCGCCGTGGTCTGCACGAACTGCGGCGTCACCTTTCGTGATCTGACGATGACGAGCGTAACGCTTGGCTCGGTCGTGCGCGGAGCACTGATCACTGGCGCGGGCGCAAACGTGCTTTTCGACCGAGTCACAGTCAACGGCGGCGGTGCCGGTACCGTGTCTAACACAGGAATCGAAATCAGCGCGGGCGCAACCGTCAACTTGCGCGACACCAGCGTGCTCACGAGCGGACAGAATCCGAGCGCCGTTGGGCAACAAACCCAAGCGGCAATCTACGCGGACAATGCGACCTTTGTCGCGCAGCGCTCGCGTTTCGTTCTCAAGGGCAGCGCCACCACTGCAAGCCCGGTCGCCACAATTGTCGCCACGAACTCCAACGTGTCCATCAAGAGTAGCTTTCTCAGCAACGTGATTGGCGTTCTCGGTGACGGCATCAGCGTCACGGGCGGCGCGGCCACACTGATCAACAATACGATCGTCGGCAGCGACGTCGCGACCGGCACCGCAAGCGGCGTACGGAGCTCTGTCGCCGTATCGATGATGAACAACATCATCTTGGGCTTTCCGCGCGCGATCACTTATGGCGCAGCGGCCGGGTTAGGTTCGCTCGTTTTTGGCAACGCTCTGTCGGCAACCGTGCAACTCGGTGACTGCAACGGCACACCTGGCGCGATCGCTGACTTCAACGCAGCCACAGGCTCCACCTGCAACACCAGCGGCACGGCACTCGCTTCGAACCTCGGTACCGCCTGCGCGCTGACTGGCCGCGCCAGCTTCGACCTACATTTAAACACGGGCGTCACAAATCCATGCAGCGGCGGAGGTTTGAACGCTAGTGCGGCGGGCACTGCCCCCACGCAGGACATCGACGCGAGCGTGTTCAAGGCGCCCCCGTCTATCGGTGCAGACGAACCTTAGGGTCCGCCGAAAAACAAGGTTTAAAATATAGGCAACAAAAATCAGTTTAAAATGATAACTCCAAGCATGGAAATCACCTGGTCACAATTCGCCGAAGCGGCATGGCGCAGCGAACCCGGGCTCGAACCGGATATTGTGCGTGCCCGTTTCGAGGCAGTCGCCTCTCAGGACGGTGAGGGCGCCACCTTATCAGACCAGGATCTCGCAGTGCTCGATGGCGCGCCGCGTAGTCTCAAACCCGCGCTTCCTGACCAGACCCATACATTCTTCATTAAACGAACGACCGCAGGCGCCCTCGCCGGTGTGAACGCGCGTGCGGTCAAAGCAGCCGTTCAGCTCGTCAAAGACGAACAGCTCGCACTCGCAAGTCGCATTCGGCAAGAGAGCATCACCACCCTGCTGAGCTACGCAGCGGGCCAACCGAACCGACTGCGTTTGCTCGACCGCTGCCAACTCTGCGGGCTGGTGGATCGTTTGGCCCACGAAGCCCCAAGTGCGAGCTTTCGAATGGCGAGCATCCTCGCCGAAGCCATCACCACTGCAGCGCGTGACCCTCGCCTGAGCGCAGAGGACAAAGAGCGCATCATCAGCGATACGTGCGCCGCGCTGCTTCGTTTGCCTGCCCGTGACGTCAAATTCGTCTTCACGCGCTACGCGCCGAACGCCCTTGGTTTTTTGTCTGGAGCAGACCGCGAGCAAGCGCAGCGGCTCATGGACCGGGTCCCTGTCTCCATGTTCGGGGAACGCGCTAGCTGAACAACGCGCGGAGTCTTGTGCTCGCGCCCAGGTTCTAGGAAAAGCGCTGCATGAAATTCTCCTCACTCGTACTCATGGTCGTTTTCGCCGCTTGCACCAGCAGCAACGGCACCTCCACCACGGCAACCAAAGGCGCTTTGACGCAACCCGAAACCGCCACAGCCACAGCCCCTGCAGAATTCAAAGTGAAGGTGGAAACCACCAAAGGTGACTTCGTCATTCTGGTCCATCGCGATTGGGCACCAATTGGCGCCGACCGTTTCTTCAATCTGGTGAAAATTGGCTACTTTGAGGACGTCGCGTTCTTCCGTGCGATCCAAGGCTTCATGGTGCAGCTTGGCATCCACGGTGATCCGGCGGTGAGCGCCAAGTGGCGTGGCGCGACCATCAAAGACGATCCCATGGGCCCACAGTCGAACAAAAAAGGGTATGTCACCTTCGCAAAAGGCGGCCCCAACTCTCGCACCACGCAGTTCTTCATCAACTACGTGGACAACGCGCGACTCGATCCTATGGGCTTCCCGCCCTTTGGTGAAGTGGTCGAGGGTTGGGACGTGGTCGAGAAGTTGAACACCGAATACGGTGAAGGCCAACCAAACGGCCGCGGCCCGGCACAAGGACGCCTTCAGACCGAAGGTAACGCGTATCTAAAGAAAGACTTTCCGAACCTGGACTACGTGAAGAAGGCCACGGTGCTTTAAGCCTTGAGCGCCTTCCACGCTGCTTCTGTACGCAGCGAACGCACTTTTTCAGAGACCGAGAACAGCGGCTGATCGCGCTTCCAGCGCTCGTAGGTGTCGCCGCCAATTCCTGCAATGATCGATTCGAGCGAGGCAATGAACCGCTTCCCTGCGCGAAGCAGCCCAGCGAGCGTCAGGTGTGTTCCAGACGAGTGCGGATCGCGGCCCGCCAGGCAGTGCAGCGATGCAATAAGTGAGAGCGCGTTTTCTATCGCGAGTGGCGGCGCCTCACCTTGGCGGAGCAGCCTCAGCGAGTACGCATAGATCGCTGCATTGACGTGAATGTCCTCTATGGTCCGAAACGGTTTGAGGAAAGCGGCGTACCCGTCCCCTGCGAGCACGGTGCCCCGCGCGTCTTTAAGAACGAGCGTGCCGTGTGGAACCTCCGGGATGAACGGCACGGCCTTCGCTTCGCCAGGGCTAAAGCTCACACCGGCTGCAGTGGCGTCTACGAGCACGGCATGTAGCACGGGACGGCCGTCTTTCTCCTCGGGCGCACGCGCAATCACGATCAAACGTTTCGCACTCGCGCCCATACTCACATAGTGTTTGTTTCCGTTGAGCACACCGTCTTTGAGTGTCGTTTCAATGGCGCGCGGATGCGCACCGCCTGTTTCACTCGCACACAGTGCAGCAACGTGTTCCCAACCGAGTTCAGGAAAAGCCACCCGCAGCGCGGACTGATAGCCTGCGGCGAACGCGAATCCCAAGCGGTCTGCCTCGAACCCGCCAAGCAGCGCCGCGTCGATGCTCACGGGCAAACGTGTGTTCAAAAATCTTGGCCACCAGGCTTCGAGCGTGGCTGGCTCCGCGTTCACGAATGGCGCAACCGGAAGGTGAGAGAAGATGTCCATGCGTGAAGGCTATCCGCGTGACACGTGAGCGCAAGCCAGTGTAAAAAATGGAATGCGATTGTTTGCAGTCCTCCTCCTTTGTCTCGCGCAGTGCCGCCCTGATCTGCGCCGTGTTGAAACGCCGCAACAACTGGAGGCACCGCAACCCGCGAACATCGTGGGCCGTGTGGTCGACGAAATGGGTATGCCAATTGCCGATGCCTTCATCACGGCCCGCGGCGAATCGCAGGTCCTCGCGCGCAATGAAGCGCGCAGCGGGCTCGATGGTGGCTTCGTATTGCCGCTCCTCGCAGACAATTACGACTTCGTCATCTCCGCCAGCGGCTACCAGACAGAGACGCTGGTCCTACGGGCGATTGGCGCGGGTGAACAAGTCGATTTGGGCACGACAGTGCTGGGTCTCACGCCCGACGAAACTGATCCCACGCTCGTCTCATTCAGCGTGCAAACGATCGCAAACGGGCTCGTGAGCTCGCGTGATGTCATGCTTTCCATTCAAGGTTTCGACAACCGTTCTGGCCAAAGTGCGCTCGGTATTGCCATTGCCAATACGAGCATCGACTGTAAGAACGCCGACTACGATCGAACCTTCGACACTTGCGATACGGCTTCCTGCAGCGCGACGATTCTGTGGACGCTGGCTGAAGGTGAAGACAAAGACCGCAGCGTGAGCGCGTGTTTGAAAGACGGCGCTGGTCGCTTCACACGCGCGTACCACTCACCGCGTCTGTGGTGCTCGATACAACGCCGCCAAGCCGGCTCACTGGCGTTATTGTAGTCCCAAGAAGTGGCGGTTTTGATGTCACGTTTTCTCCTGCCGTGGATGCACACCTCTCTCACTACCAGGTGAGCGTGTATGCCGGAGTGACAACGCCAGCGCGCTTCGAAGACGGTCTGCTGTTCGAAAGCGATGGAACACAAACCAGCGTCACTGTGACTGGCCTCGATAATCGTATTGGCTACGTCGTCATCCTTCGCGCTTGTGACGCCGTTGGCTTGTGCGGTGAGCCCTCGCAACCCGTACGCACCTCACTGGGCGCTTCGTCGGCAAACCTCGAACAGAAGCTCTCCAACGCGGGTACGCTTGGCGCCGAGCTTCAGGCCTATGATCGCGACTTGTGGCTCGTAGGTCGCAACTTTCGGAGCGACGACAACGCCGATGAAGTCGTGTTGCACAAATGCTCACTGCAGAGCTCGCGTTGCACTGAAGATGCCGACTGGCTGCACCGGGCCCTCTGGCTTGCGCATGCGGACTATCAACGGCGTCTCTGCGCGCACCAAGCCCCAACTGGCGCTGGGTCCTGAACGGCATTTCGCGGCTTGGATCGATGTCTACGCGGCACCCACCGGGCTGAGACCGACATTACGTTCCTGCTTAGCCGCGAGCGACTGCACCAACAATGACGCGTGGTTCACAGTGAGTCACTCGCCATCAACAGGCCCCGTGTTCGAGCGCGGCGGTGTAGCGATTGCCTCGAACCAGGCGGTATTCGGCTACGCGACTTATGAGCAAAACGGACGCGTCACCCTATCCATGTGCGGTGCGGGCCCGAACCCGACGGCGACTTTTACTTCTGCCATGACGGCAGCCGCGCCCGTCACGAACGCACCGCTCGACAATGACGCCTTCGCGCAGCTGCAGCCGGTCACCACCATGCTGGTGAGCGAACGTACGATCATGCACGTCTATCCGACGACCTCGCTCATGGGTGGGATGCTCGCACTGGCGTTGAATACTTGTTCTCTTGACCAGCTTTGCGCCTCATCAACGAGCTCACGCTTCGACCTGAGCATGGGGGCAATCGTCAGCCCGAGCTTCTCGCAAGACGCCGCTACCGTGCACCTGGCTTATTGGCGCTACGACGCCGCGGGCGCCGATCTGGTATTGCACACTTGTGACAAGAAGAAGGGCTGTGTCACCGCCAGCGATTTTGGCAATCCCGTGGTGCTCACGTCGCTGCAAGGCGTCACGATCAATGAGCTCGTCGTCGACCTAGCGCAAAGCGAAGCGGGCGAACTGAATGTGTTGTACAGGCGTCTTTCGCGTCCCGAGACAAATCTCCTGCTCTGCCGCGCTCCCGCAACTTGTGACGACCCCGCGGCGTTCGTCCCCGCGATCTTCTCAGGCGTTAGTGAAACCCTGGCGATGCCTAGTTTTGTCTATCGCGCGACGGATTGGTGGGCCGCGACCACACTTGGCAACGGAAACGTGTCCATGCGCACGCCCCAGCTCTTCGCACCCTTCAACACGGAGGTCGTACCTCGGCTCGGTGGCGCACAAGTCAAGTGGCGATCGGATGGCGCCGTGGATGGCTATTTGATGCAGAGTGGGGACCAAGAGATCGCGATTTCGGATCCCGGTGCCACGATCGCGCAAACAGTGTTCAATGACGAACGCAGGATCTATTTGCGATCAGCGAAGGATGGGCTCCGGGGTGAGCCGTCTCGCAAGGTGACAGTACGTCCGCTCATCGAGGTCACCGCTTTCTCGGCCACGGGAAACACGTTCAGCACGATGGCTGTGAATGCCAACCATCAAGTGGCGCTTACACGCAGCGCAAGCAACACCTACGAGGTGGCGCATTGCGCGGGGACGTCGTGCGGCACGGGCGCCGATTGGGCGCGCTTTACGTTGACGCCTCAGATCGACGTTGGTGCGCCGCCATCCTTATTGGCAACACCTCGTGCGGTGTACATTGCCGGAGCGACGCCAACGACACGAGAGCTGAATTTGTTTCGGTGCGAAAACAGCGCAGACTGCAGCAACCCAAATGACTGGACTGCCACCACGGGCTATGTGGGAGCTACCGGAAGTTATTCGCAATACCTGTCTCTGGTCAGCAACGAGAGCCAACTCTTGCTGACGCACTGTGGCTATCCCACGAACGCCTCCTGTTTCGTGCAGACGTGCGCGGAGAGTACCGCCGACTGCAGCGATAGATCGCAATGGAGTGCGCCAGGACTTCTCTCCTTGAGCCCCAGCACGCACGTGAGCGGAGTTGGAATTCCTGATGGCTTTGTTCTCTTCAACCACGGAAGCAACAACGTGGCCATCAACGGCTGCAACAACGGCGATTGCGGGCAAGCGGCGAACTGGACGGGATGGCAAAATATCGCGGTCGCGAATATCGTGACAGCGAGCGTTCCGACGCAGCTCCAGAAAAATACTTTTCACCTCTTGATGATCGCAAGCGGCAGGCTCATTGCCTCCACTTGTTCCGGCACCGCGTGTTTTGCCGCAGGCGCGAACACGGCGAGTTATTGGAGCAGCGTGCAGGTGGATCTGGCCAATCCTGTGACCTTCCTGAAATCTGCAGTCATTGGCGAACGTGTCCATGTGATCTACGCCGGCACCACCAACGATATTCGTCTGGCGAGCTGCGCACACGATTGTCACGAGCGCCTCAATTGGATGACGGGAACGATCCTCGACAACGCGGCCCCACTCTCCTTGGGCCAGCGCGGTCCCCTCGCGGTCGGTAGCGATGGCAGCCTGTTGTTCTCGTTCGTGACGTCGCAGGGCCTAGCTCGCCTGTTTTACAATGGGCTCCTGAGCCTCTGACGCCAGACGCGCACCGACTCGCAGCAACGCTCCTGAGAAGAGAAGCATACAGCCCCGTCAAGCCAGCTTGGCACCCCATGACATTGGAGCACCACTGGCGATAGCACGCCGAACACACTTCATGGTTAGACGCATTTGCTCTGAAGGTTTGCTCGCCGTCACCAGTAGCGAGCCCGCGCAAGAAAAGCCTGTTGTCACGCCGAAACGCCAGTTCGAAGGGCAAATCAAAGCGCTGTATGCCGAGCTGGCACGCACTGGCGTCAGCGTCAGCACTGCATCGATGCTGCACTACTACGGCCGAGCCCAGCACAAGATTGCACCGTTCATTGTATCCGTCGATCCGATCACCAAACAGCCGATCACCTTTCTTGGCAAGCGCGTGCTCGGCGGAGTGAACGTGTATATGCTGCCGATTCTCAAAGCAGCCGAAGCAGCGATTTTGCGACAAGGGGTCACCTACAAGCCAGCCGGTAGCCACATTGGCGGCTACGAATTTCGCGGCATGCGCATCGCGGGCCAGGTCAGCAAAGACATCCTAAGCTCACATGCCACGGGTCTGTCGCTGGACATCGACTCGTCAGCGAACGCACCCACCACAAACGCAGCCACGAACCGCGGCGATATTCCCGATCGAGTCGTGCTAGCCATGGTCGAGCACGGGTTCGTTTGGGGCGGCGTCACCCGGGTCAACTTCGCAGAGCTGGGCAATGATCCGATGCACTTTCAGTTCTCGCTGCACAAAGACGACGAACGCTACCAAGAGATTCTACGTACTAGCCCGGTCGCCGCGTCATACCTAAAAGCACTCAAAGACGCAGGAAAGCTGCCTCCGCTACCAGAAAAAAAGGGGTCGATCTGATCTTTGCACCGGGCCCGGCGCACGGGTACATTTGCACACAATGGAAAAGATCATCGCCGCGTTCACGAAGGGGGATTTCACCCAAATCCTCAATCGTTATTCGGACATCGCGCTAGCCGTCGCCGTCGTTGCCGTCATCGGCATGATGATGGTGCCGCTGCCGACGTTCATGCTCGACGCGCTTCTCGTTTTGAACATCGCCATCGCCGTCACGATGCTGATGATTTCGATCTACATTGCGAACCCACTGAAGCTCTCGGCGTACCCAACGATCATTCTCGTCACCACCATGTTCCGCTTGGCGCTGAACGTGTCGGCTACGCGTTTGATTCTGCTGACTGGTGAGCCTGGCGCCGTCATTCACGCCTTCGGTGACTTCGTCATCCGCGGAAACTTCGTCGTTGGCGCCGTGATCTTCCTGGTTCTGGTTTTGATTCAGTTTCTGGTGGTCTCCAAAGGTTCCGAGCGCGTTGCCGAAGTCGCCGCCCGCTTCACCCTGGACGCTATGCCCGGTAAACAAATGTCGATCGACGCAGACCTTCGGGCAGGCGCCTTCGATCTGGATGAAGCCCGCCGCCGCCGCGCCGAGCTGAACCGTGAATCGCAGCTCTTCGGCTCGATGGACGGTGCCATGAAGTTCGTCAAAGGCGATACCATCGCCGGCCTCATCATCGTGGTCATCAACATCACCGCCGGCATCATCATTGGCGTCGTACAAAAAGACATGACCGCTGCGGAAGCAGTGCAGAAATACTCGCTGCTCACCATTGGCGACGGTCTCGTAGAAATCATCCCCTCACTCGTCTCGTCGCTCACCGCAGGTATGATCGTGACCCGCGTGGCCTCGGAAGACGAGAACGCCAACCTTGGTAAAGACATCGGTCAGCAGATCATGGCGCAACCCAAGGCGTTCGCCATCGCAGCCGGTTTGCTCTTTGGTATCTCTATCGTTCCAGGCCTCCCCTTCATTCCGTTCTTCGGCATGGCCGCGTTGCTCGGCGGCGCAGCTTACGCGCTGATGCGCACGAAGAAGCTCAAAGAGAGTGGCGCGGCTGGCCCTGCGAACGAGATTCAACAGGTCGCGCAGGAACAACGCGAGAAGAAGATCGAGGCGGCCAAAGCGCAAGAAGGCCAAGCGCAGCAGATGCTGCCGGTCGTGACGCCCATTGCGCTCGAGGTTGCAGGCAACTTGATTCCGCTCGTCGAAGGCACCGCAGACAACAACAAGTTCCTTGGCGAAATGGTCCCCATGATGCGCGACGGCTTGTTCTACGAGCTTGGCGTGAAGTTCCCGGGTATCCGCGTGCGCGGTAACGAGAGTGACCTGCCTGAAGGCACTTATATCGTCATGATCAATGAAATTCCAATCGTCAGCGGCAACGTCTCGCTGGACAAGGTGCTGGTGAACGATACCGTCGATCGCCTCACGCTGCTCAACATCCAGGGCGAAGAAGCAGTGAACCCAGCGAACGGTTCTGAGTGCGCTTGGATTCCCGCGCAATTTGCGTCGATTGCAGAGCAGGCGGGCCTCACCACTTGGGACTCGGCTGGTTACATGGTGCTCCACTTGTCTAGCGTGCTGCGAAAGAATGCAGCGGAGTTCGTGGGCATTCAGGAAGTACAGAACATGCTCGAGCAGCTCGAGCAGGCCTTCCCTGCCCTCGTCAAAGAGGTGGTTCCAAAAGCCGTCTCGCACTTCCAGCTTACGGACATTCTGCGCCGCCTCGTGGAAGAAGAGATCTCCATTCGCGACTTGCGCTCGATCCTGCAAGCGCTCGCCGAGTGGGGCCAAGTCGAAAACGATACCGTCATGCTCACCGAGTATGTACGCAACGCGCTCAAGCGTTATATCAGCCATAAATACACGCGCGGCGGCAACACGCTCGTTGTGTACCTCTTGGATCCGCAGATCGAAGAGACCGTGCGCAGCTCGATTCAGCATACGCAGTCGGGTTCTTACCTCGCGCTAGAA
>JBIKMD010000959.1:0-2892 GCA_044359465.1 Myxococcota bacterium | reverse complement strand
GAGGGGCGCGTCCGGGTGCGCCGTATCCCACGCGGCTCGCACATGCTTCAAATACCGCGACGACGCTTCTAGCGGAGACACCTTGGCCACCTCATCAGGCGCACCAAACGGAAGGATGTCTGCGCGGCGATCGACGCCTGCGTGAGAGAGCCAGCTCTTTGCAGAAGAAATCAAACGCGTTGGTGTGGTGCTTCCTTGCGCACGCGCGAACACACCGACAACGTCTTTTGCGTGCGCATCCCACGGCAGCGCCACCGCACCTTCTTTCAGCTCGGCCTCGGCAGGGCGATACAAGAATGACGGCAGCAATGGCCGCGTCACCACTTCGAATGGGCTCAGCACCTGAGGAATCGCAAACGATTCGGGTGATGCGACTTGCTCGGACAGGGGCGCAGCAGCAATGGCGGTGTTGGTGGTACCTAGATCGATACCAACGGCAAAACGCGCTTTGGTCGAGGGGCTGGAGGTCATAACTCTACTTCTGCGGGCGCAACGATCTTGGGATCGTGGCCAGCTTGCAACGCGGGAAGCTTCAATTCACGCACGAGCCAACCGTGATGCGCCAGGCGACCTTTGAACGGAGGCTCTCCCACCACATTTCCGGTGACGCGATTGCGCGCGGCATCAAAACCACGCTCAAGCGTAATCGCAGCGCCCTCTGCTTCGCTGCGCACGGGTTCCAATACAACGTAGTCCTTGAGCGCGCGGCGGCAGCCTTCGTGCACAACACGCGCGGCCGCACCCACGTCCGCATCGGGAAAACCAGCGACGTCTTCCTGCAAGAAGTCGACGAAGCGACCTTCGCGCTGCAGTAGCGAGAGCAGTTGTAGCGCAGAGGCCTCGTCCGCTTTTTTCGCGACGGGTTGCGGCGCTGGGGTGTCAACAGCGGGCGCCTGAAGACGTTTGACGCGAGACGCGAGCACCGCATCGAAGAGCACGGCAAAGGCCAGCGCAAGACGGGCGAAAAAGCCTAAAGTTTCACTTTGGTTCATAGAGAGGCGGTCCGATGCCAAACACGGCGAAGATGTTCAACGGTTGGCCGTTGTTTTGCCCATCAAACAAGGGCGTTCCAGAAAGTACAGAGCAGGGCACGCCTTAAGCTAAGGCCACGGTTTTCGTTCGGCCGCACGACCCTGAGCGTCCGCGCTTTCGTCGCACTTCCCCGCCCCACTGGTAAACTTGGAGTTGATGCCCCCAACTACCCGCGCGTCCTCGCTGTTTCGCCTCTGGTGCAGTGCTGCGCTCGTTTTGGCCTTTGGTTGTCAAACAGCGGCCCCGAGCATCCCACAACAAGAACAAAGAGAGTCCGAGCGACCCACCGGCGCCCGTGACGATGCCCCCAGGCGACCCACCGACGCTCACGGCGCTGAGCCCGGCGTCTGGCATCGTGAACCCGGCGCCAGCGCGAATCGTCGTTGCGTTTAGTGCACCCGTCAAACCAGTCACGCTAGACGCGTTTTCATTGGCCGGCACCTGCGCCGAGCTTCCATCCAAAACAAGCGTCTCCATGAGTGCTGACAACACCACCGCGACGCTCGAGCTCACCGGTGGAAGCTGCAGCTCTGGGCAGCTTCTGATTGTGTCAGTCGCGCCCACTTCGGTAACAAGTGCTGACGGCGTTGCGGGTGTTGGCCCCATTGTCACGCACACCTTCTTGATCGAGACGAATGGCCCAGCGGCGTCACTCGGCACGCCGTCCTCTACGCTGCTGAACGCTTCCGCCTCCTCCACGATTGCACTCACGCTCTCGCCATCGGTTGGCGGCGATGTCACGCTCAGCGGCGCACTCACCTCAATTGGCGGCGGCGTCACGGTGAACACGCTCAGTGGGAATCCGTCGTGCACCATCAGCCTGGATGCGATTTCACCCGTGGGGGCGCTGATCACCCTGAGCGCGTGTCAGGGTAATGGAAGCCTCTCGCTACACGTGGATGAAGCGGTCGCACAGGATGCGCTTGGGAACCCTTCCACGGTCTCGGGTGAAAGCCACGTGATCACGGTAGACAACGCGTCGCCCACCTTGGTGCTTCTCACGCCCGCGTCAGCATCCGTCAAACAAACCCCGGCGTCTATTGTCGCGGTCTTCAGTGAGGCTGCCTTGGGACTCACAGCCAACGCGTTCATGCTCGGTGGAACCTGCACGACCTTACCCACCAAGGGTGCACTCACCATGGGCAGCGGCAACGTGAGCGCGACGCTGGCGCTCGTTGGTGGCACCTGTTCAGAAGAGCAAGTGCTGACAGTGGCGCTCGACCCAGCGGGAGCGACTGATGCTGCGGGAAATCTCGGCATCGGCTCGGTCGTGTCAACTGCCTACACAGTCCGCACGAGCGGCCCCGTGGTCACACTCGGGCTCCCTTCTTCGACCCTGCTCAACGCATCGGGAACGTCGACCCTAGCAGTCACGTTTACACCCTCTTTGTCAGGCAACACGACACTCACTGGTTTGCTCAGCGCAGCCGGCACTGGTGTCACGCTGACGACGCTCACTGGCGACGCGAGCTGCGCAGTCGACGTGAGCGACATGACGAACGTGGGCGCAATCATCACACTGAGCGCATGCCAAGGCAGCGGCACGCTCTCTCTGCACGTCGATGCGGACGTGGTGCAGGACGGCTCGGGCAACCTATCGAACGTCTCGTCAGAGAGCGCGATCGTCACCATCGACAACACGGGCCCTACAGTGGTGTCGCTGAGCCCAGCGGAAGGGTTAGTACGGCCCATGCCCGCTAGCATTGTAGCCGTGTTCAGCGAGCCAGTGAACGCGCTGTCTGCGAGCGATCTCGTGTTCACCGGTACGTGTGCGACGCTGCCAACGGCAGAAAGCGTCGCCATGAGCGCAGGCAATACCACGGCGACCTTCAGTCTCGCAGGCGGCGTGTGTGACAACGA
>JBIKMD010000958.1:0-2893 GCA_044359465.1 Myxococcota bacterium | reverse complement strand
ACTCAGTGAGAGGCACTGGCGCGGTGGTCCTCTGTTCCCGTGTTTTGCTCTCGTGCTAAGCGCGAGCCATGCTGGAAAAAGCGCTCGCCCATTTAGAATCGAACCTCCCCTCGTTCCGCCGCTCGCTCGAAACGCTGTCGCGGATCCCATCTGTTTCTGCTGCTGGGTATCCAGAAGCAGAGGTGACGCGGAGCGCCGAAGCGGTGGTGAAAGAAATGCTCGCTGCCGGCCTGACCCACGCAGAGGTCATCAAGCTAGAGGGTGTGCATGCGTATGCTTACGGTGAATGGCTGGGCGCTGGTCCTAAAGCGAAGACGATTCTGCTCTATGGTCACCACGACGTGCAGCCAGAAGGCCGTCCAGAGAAGTGGATCTCACCCGCGTTTGAACCCACCGAGCGTAACGGTAGGCTGTATGGGCGTGGCACTGTAGACGACAAAGCGGGTGTCATGGTGCACGTGGCGGCGATCGCGTCCTACCTCAAAGGCGCCGGCGGCTGTCCGGTGAACCTGAAGTTTCTCGTCGAAGGTGAAGAAGAGATTGGAAGCGACAATTTGCCCACCTTCCTCGCCAAGTACAAAGACAAGGTGCAGGCCGACGTGGTGGTGCTCACGGACACCTCGAACTTCGACACGGGCATTCCCGCACTGACCTATCAGCTGCGCGGCATTGTGGCGGCAGACATCACGGTGACCGCGCTCGATCATCCGGTGCACTCAGGGATGTGGGGCGGCCCGGTTGCCGATCCGGCGATGGCCCTCGCCAAGATCATCGCCACGCTCAGCAATGACGACGGCACGATTGCGATTCCTGGTGTGCTCGATGATGTCGCCGTCCAAAGTGAAAAAGTGCGCGCCAACATGCGCTCGCTCGCTTACGATGAGAAGCTGTTTCGCGAGCAAGCCGGCGTGCTCGATGGCGTACGGCTGGTTGGTGAAAAGAACTACTCTACCTACGAGAAGATCTGGACGCGGCCGGCGCTCAGCGTGAATGCGCTCGAGGCGTCCTCTATGGCCAAGGTTTCGAATCAGATTGTCGATGTGGCCAAAGCGCGTGTGGGCATTCGTATTGGTCCCAACCAAGACCCAGAACGTATCACCAAGCTGCTCGTAGACGCGCTCAGCAAGAATCCTCCCTTTGGTTGCAAGGTGGACGTAGAGCCTGCGCGTGGCACGCCGTGGTGGCAAACCAATCCCGAAGGGCCAGCATTCGAAGCGGCACTGCGCGCCATGGAAAAAGGCTACGGCAGAAAGGCCGCGCTCGTTGGTTGTGGTGGCTCGATTGGTTTCGTGCAGCCTTTCACCGACGTACTAGGGGGCGTGCCGGCGCTGCTCATTGGCCTAGAAGACCCCATTTGCAACGCGCACTCCGAGAACGAGAGCTTGCATCTTGGTGATTGGAAGAAGGCCATGGTGTCTGCGGTGTATCTCTACGACGAGCTTGCGCGCATTTGAATTGACCTAACGCGCGACCTTTGCACCGCGGCGCGTTTGCTAGTACCTCCGATCCTCGATGAAAGTTGCGATCATCGACATCATTCGTGTTCTCGACCAAACCAAACGTGGCCTCAGTGGGGCAAAGAAGCTCGAGGCGTTGTTCAATGAACAACAACGCGAGCTGGCGCCGCTCATTCAGCAAGTGAAGAGCAAGCGTGACCCCAAGATTGAAAAGACCATCGAGACCAAGGCCAAAGAGCACGAGCAAGCACGAGAAAAAATGCGCGTCGAGCTGCGTGAAGCGTTGCTCGCGCAGGCGCGTAAGCTCATGGATGAAGTCGCGCGTGAGCAAGGCGTAGATTTCGTGCTGGCGCGGCCACAAGCCATGATGTGGGCCAAGCCCGAGTTAGACATCACTGGAGCCGTCATCAAAGCGCTCGACGCGCTGCCGGAATAGAGGAGAGCCGAACATGCCACCCATGGGAAAAAGCAACGTCAAAGCCGTCGTCAGCAAACGCGCGCCAAAAGCTGTCGGAAACTACAGCGCCGCGGTGACGGCAGAGTGCAACCAAGTGCTCTACGTCTCCGGTCAAATCGCGATCGAGATGCCAAAGGGCAACGTTTTCACCGGCGACATCAAACGCCAGGCCGAGATCGTGATGATGAACCTCAAGAACATCGTCCAAGACGCGCATTTTCAGATGGAAGACATCGCTAAATGCACGATTTACCTGACCGACATGCAGAACTACGAAGCGGTCAACGAGATTTACGGCAAATACTTCATCTCCAAAGTCTTCCCTGCGCGCGCTGTCATTGGCGTGGCTGCGCTCCCCAAAGGTGTGGGTGTTGAGATTGACGCAGTCTGCGTGAAAAAAGTCGAAAGCGCAGGCAAAGGCGGCGGTCCGGTCGTCATCGAAGAAATCGAAGAAAAGTACTGAGTTTTTGACGCACCCGGTCACGCGCGCACGCAACAAAGCGGACCGTCTTCCCGAAAACACGACCGTCCAAACTTTTTGTCGCCAACTGACAATTTTGTTTGGTCAGCTCGAGGAGCCCATGCGCATGCAACGTTTGTCTGTTCTTTTGTCCTTTTCCTTGCTGGCTTGTCAGGGTTCCGTAGACGCCCTCGAGCGCGAAAAAGAAGCCCAAAAGAACAACAACAAGGTCAACACCGGAACGCAGAGCAGTGACCCAAGCGTGGATGGCCCGACCGCCCCGACGGCTTTTGTACCCACTGAGTACAAGCCCGCGGGCGCAATCGCTGGCAACAACTACGTGGATTTCACCATCATGCGCGGTGTGACGCCGCCTGGCTTTTTCGAGTCGCCGTGGCCAAGCGTGAACTTTCAGCAAGAAGATGGCTCGATTGCCTTCGACCGTTTTCCAGAAGCGAACGCGCTGCTCGTGAGCACTTACGTGGCGCAGGCTAAACGCGACATCAAAGGTTTCTCCGT
>JBIKMD010000956.1:0-2895 GCA_044359465.1 Myxococcota bacterium | reverse complement strand
AAAACTTCAAAAATCCGTGCAACGAGAATTGGGTCTTTTGCCTGGCGCAATGTAGGCGCTAAACTCAGGAATAAGGTAACATCGACCTATGATGAAGAAGCTTGGTTTAGTGGTGCTCGCTTGTGTGTCGTTTTCACTCGGCGTCGCAGCAGCGAATCCCTCGCAAGATGCGAGCGAGGAGCCTCCTAAGTGCCGAGAGAGCGGTGAGTTCTGTAAGGAACAAGCTGAATGCTGCAGCGGGAAGTGCACGTCTCGGAAGTGTGATTGACGATGGCCAAACGCGTCGTCATCATTGACGATCATCCGATTGTACGTGACGGCATCGCCTTTCTCCTCTCGCAGCAAAAAGATCTCATCTGCGCAGGTGAGGCTGGTGATCAAAAGACGGCACTGGAGCTTATCGAGTCGGTAAGGCCGGACATCGTCGTCTTGGACATCGCGCTCGGTAAAGAGAACGGCCTGAGCATTTTGAAACAGCTCACAGAGGAAAAGCCGCAGCTCCCCGTTGTGATTCTCTCGATGCATGATGAGCTGCTCTACGCTGAGCGCTGCTTACGCTCGGGCGCGCGCGGCTATGTCATGAAGCACGAAGCTGGTGTCAATTTGATCGAGGCGCTGCGCAAAGTCCTCAGCGGTGAGCTTGCTGTTAGCCCCAAGATTGCAACGCAAATGCTCGAGAGCATCACGCAGCGCAAATCTCGCAATCCTGACCCCATGAGTCGTCTGAGCGATCGTGAGCTCGAGGTGCTGCGTCTCATTGGTGCGGGCCTGGCGGTGCGGGATATCGCCAAGACGCTCTTTGTCAGCACCAAGACCGTCGAATCACATCAAATGAACATTCGCCAGAAGCTCGGCCTCAAAAGCAGCCGCGAGCTCGTGGTCTACGCTGTCAATCAGCAGCGCGCTTAGCGACACCCTAGAAGCTTTGCTCCTGAAAGCGGAACACCAGATACGACGGTGACCCGTTGGGGTCGAGCACGATCGCGCCGTCTTTGTTCGTGCCAACCCGGTGAATCTTATGAGCGCTGTCACCGCCGGAGGTGGTGGCGTAGACGCTCACGCGGTCACCAATCGAAAGCCGCTCTGCGATTGCCACTGCTAAGGGCTCCATTGCGAGTGGCGTAAATCCAGGGTCGTCTGAATGCAGGGAGAGGGTGCTCACGTAGTCGAGCGCTTCGTTCTTGTGCCAGCCTTCGTTCCACGCCGTACCCGAGAATGCGCCTTCGACTTCTTGAAACAACACGCGGCGATCGTCGCCAAAGTCCGACTGAACGTTGACGACCATGCGGTACGCCTCGCCGCCCGCAAGTACTTGCAGAATGAGGTGATCACTATTCGGACGCGGGCAGCGCTCATCGCCAGGAAGCAGCACTGCGAGAATCGTTCCGTCCAAGCGTCCGTAGGGTGCTGTGAGGGCCTTGCCCCAGCTAGCAGCGCACTTGGCATTCTTGTCGGGCGTACCCGCTTTGCCTGTCGGACCAGACTCACCCGTTGGGCCGGTCGGACCGGTTGATCCAGTGGGGGCGGACGGCTCCTCCGTTGTGGAAGCCGCCGGCGCTTGGCCTTGCGCGGGCTCACGCGTTGCTGAGGTGTCTTCCGTTGCGCCACAAGCGAACATGAATAGAGCCAACGTCACGCGAAGCTTCATGTGCAGGCCTTCGCGGACCGCGCGTGCAGCGTCAAGGACGAAAAGGTGCCGGTTGTGTGACGTATGCTAAAGCTCGAGGCTCATGGCGTTCATTGTTCACGAAGGCGCAAAACTCGATGCTCTCGGCGGCGCGCAATGACGGCGCTGCTGTTTTCCCTTCTGCTTGCGAAGACAGACTACTTTCGGCCGTCGGCAGCCTTCCCTGTGTACACCTGGGAGCAGGCGTTTGCGTGTGAGGGCGGCCTCGTGCTCGTTCGGCAGCCAGTGCTGCCGGGCCGGCTCGGCATTGTGCAGGACCTTGGCTGCAACTTGCGCTTTTTGGATTTGGACGGGCGCCTGGTGCGCGTGCAGGCATTGACTGGACGCGACGCGCGGGAACGGCAAGTCGCGCTATGGGCCGTGCCTCTTGAATGGACGGCGGGAGAACGCATCGGCGGCGCTTGTTTGGCCTCCGGCGCCTGTGAGGCACTGCGTCTTCGCGTTGAGGATGTTCCTTATCCAAAGAGCGAGATTAAAGTCGCCAAGAAATTCGCATCGCCGCCGCCCGCGGAGATCGAACGTATTGCGCGCGACCGCGTCACCATCGATCGTGCTTTTGCAGCGGCGTTTTTCGATGAGATGCTGCCAGCGCCACTCTGCGCCACGCAGCAGTTCGATCTGCCCTTCGTGATTCCGCGCCCACCTGAGTACACCAGCTTGTTTGGCGCGCTCCGCATCATCAACAAGGACAAACATACCCGGCATCTGGGCGTCGATTTCGAAGGCCAAGTGGGCGAGCCAATCGTGGCGACACAAGCAGGGACTGTCGTGCTCGCTGAAGATCTCTACTATTCCGGCGGCTCGGTCTTCATCAGCCACGGCATGGGCTTGTTCACGACTTACTTCCATATGACCAAAATCGACGTCGTGCGTGGGCAACACGTGGAAGCAGGCCAGAAGATTGGAACGATTGGTCGGAGCGGCCGCGTCACAGGGCCGCATCTGCACTTTTCTGCAAAGCTGTGGGGGTATTACTTCGAACCCATAGAGCTCTTCGAGCTAGACGGTTGGCTGCCGGATATCGAGTAGCGCGCGGAGGGGTTTGCCGCGGCTCAGAGGCCTTTGACGATCATCCAGCGGCCGTCTTCTTCTTCTAGCTCAATGCGGTTGAGCTCGGTGTCTGCGTGCCATTTGTCGCCTGCAGGCAGCGCCATCTTCGCTTGGAATTGAAAACGTAGGTCGGCGTAGGCCTTCTTTTTGTCGACCTT
>JBIKMD010000957.1:0-2895 GCA_044359465.1 Myxococcota bacterium | reverse complement strand
ACCGGCGTTGTCGCCCGTGCAGTCCGCGATGACGCCTGGGTTACGCGCGTCGTCTTCTTTGATCTTGAAGACGATCTTCATGAGGTCGGAGCCGATGTCTGCGATCTTGGTGAAGATACCACCAGCGATGCGGAGGGCCGATGCGCCGAGCGACTCACCAATGGCGAAGCCGATAAAGCACGAACCAGCGTAGTCAGCCGGGACGAACAAGAGGATCATCAGCATGAGCAAGAGCTCGACGCTGATGAGGAGCATGCCAATGGACATACCGGCTTTGAGCGGAATCGCGTAGACCGGGAATGGCTTGCCACGGAGCGACGCGAAAGCCGCGCGGCTGTTGGCGAAGGTGTTGATACGGATGCCGAACCACGCCACGCCGTAGCTGCCCAAGATACCGATCACGCTGAACAGCACGATGACGGAGACTTTGAGCACGGTGAAGTGCAGCAGCACGCCGAAGTACGCGATCATCACCGCGGCGATGAGCACCCACAGCTTGGCAATGAACTTGCCTTGCGTGATCATGTACGTTTTGCAGGTTTCATAGATGAGCTCGGAGATCTCGAGCATCGACTTGTGAACCGGCAGGTTCTTCATTTGCGAGTAGATAACGAGACCGAACACGAGACCAGCGACGCAAACGACGAGGCCCATCATGAGCAGCGTGCGGCCGCTCATGCCGAGCATCTGAACGGAGTCGAAATCCGGCAGAATGAGGTTGGCTTCGCCGCCGCCGTGGTGCTGCTCGGCGTTCGCGATCGTGCTGTAGAGCACGGCAGTCAGCAGCGTTGCCGCCTGCGCCATCTTCTTGGTTAGGTTCCTAAGGGTGTCCATTGAGTGCAATCCTCCAATTGGTGCGGTGTGCCGCGCACGTAGTCGCCCAAAATTTTGAGGGTTGGCCGCCCGTTTCGCTAAAACGGAAACGAACGCTTCTGCCGCTCGACGCGCGCGCCTGTAACAGCACGCATCTCGCCTTTCAAGACCGGCCCGATCAAAAAAGGAGTGGATGACGCGTTCGGGCCGTGCCTCCTTTATTCTGTAGCCAGAGGTGGGACACTCACCTATGTCCTTTTGTTCATGACGCTTTTGCTGGTGTTGCTCGCAGGAGGGCTCGACTTGAGCTGGGAGGCGCCGACGGGCTGCCCAGACGCGCAGGCGGTCCGGCACCTGCTAGATGAGCGCCTCACGCAGCAAGAAGTCCCCTTCGCCATTCACGCGGTGATTCACCGTGAAGCGCCGCGCGCGGGCCGCACGGGGCGTTTCGTTCTACGCGCCACGATTGCCGGCGTCACGCGCACGCTTGAAAATCGCGAGTGCGCCGCACTGACCAGAGCGTTGGTCATGATGGCAACGCTTCTCGCTCCCGCCAGGGAGCCAGCAAGCACCCCCGCGGAACAGCTGCCGGAGGCAAAAGTCGACTCTCTGGCCCGCCCAGCGCTCACGCCCCCCCTCACCACGCGGGACGTTCAGCCTGACAAAAGCCTGGGCCTCGGCCTGGGCGTGCGCGCCGGCCTGCACGCATTCGCGCTTCCGAACGCGACTCTGACCGTGGTGCCAGGGGTGTTTGTGGAGACAGGCGCCGCCCGTTTCGAACTTGGCGCGACGTATTTGCTGCCGCAGCAAGCGGCCATGCCTGGTGGAGGCACCGGGACGGCAGACTTCGCAGGCGTGACCGCGTCCGGCTGTTATTTGCATCCGCTAGGTGCTTGGCAACTCGGCGGCTGCGTGGGCGGAAGTGTCGGGGCATTACGCGTCGCCACCACGGGGATCAGCGAGCCCGGCGCAGTGAACACAGCGTTCGGCTGGTTCTTTGCGGGTCCAAGTGTGCGCCTTCACGTCGCTAAGGGCTTTTCGATTTTCGCCTCACTCGACGCGAGCGTGCACGTCACAAGGCCCAAGTTCGCCATCGCAACTGAGGACGCAGCTGCGACCTTCTATCAGCCGGCGCCGCTGGCCATGATTCTACAATTCGGAGCGGATGTTCGATGGCACTCACGGATTCGCTGAGCACCGGCCACTCACAGGGGGTGGAAGCGGTGCTCGCCTTGGCCAGTGAAAAAACGGTGACCTTCGAAAGCGCGTATGACGCGTACTTCGACTATGTCTGGCGCGTCATGCGCCGCCTGGGTGTACCGGAAGCGAGCGCTGAAGACGCGACGCATGATGTGTTCCTCGTGGTGCATCGCCAGCTTGCAGGCTTTGCGGGCCGCTCCACACTCAAGACGTGGATTTATGGCATCGGCATTCGCGTCGCGCGTGATTACCGGCGCCGCGACAAGCGCAAGGGCGGCCTCGAAACGCTCGGCGAGCACGTGAGCGAGGCGCGCTCGCCTGAGGACGCGTCCGCGGATCATGAAGCAGTGCGCATGCTCGACGCCGTACTGAACGAGCTCAGTGAAGACAAGCGCGAGACCTACGTGCTGGCGGAGATCGAAGGCATGAGCGTGCCAGAAATCGCAGAGGCCATAGGGACGAATGCGAACACGCTCTACTCGCGCTTGCGTGCGGCAAAACAACACGTTGAAACCAGATTGGCCGAGGTGAGACGATGAACGAAGACATCTTGGCAGCAGCGAGGCGCGAGCGTCCGCCGGTAGGGGCAAAAGCACGCGTGCGGCGTGCCGTTGCCCTCTCGGTAGCCGCAGGTAGCGTGACCGCTGCAGCATCGGCCGCGGGAAAATCGGGACTCAGTGGGGTCGCTGTGGGCAAAGTGGCGGCGCTCGCGTTCGCACTGGCCGCAGTCGGCGGAGCGGCAACACTCGTGAACAAAAAAGAAGCGCCCAAGGTGGCTCCAGTCGCTGAGGCGCCGGTACCTGCTCTCGAGACCAAGGCTCCGCCTCCGGTGACAGACGCCCCGCCTGCCGTCCAGGTGCCGGCGACGCGCGAAACAGTGAA
>JBIKMD010000955.1:0-2896 GCA_044359465.1 Myxococcota bacterium | reverse complement strand
CATGCGCCGCGCGACCGAGATCGAGCTCGAGCTCGTCAAACAACAATACAACATCAAGCTCACGCTCTCGACGATCCTGAAGCTGCGCAACGACTCGCTCAGCCTCATGTCATCGCAACAAGATTCGGAGCAGCTTCGCATCAACGTAGAAGCAGCGCGTAACGATCCGAACGTCCGCATCTACCGCAATGACGCGGTGTACGCCGCGGAGCGCACCTTCGATGCCGCGCGCAAAGAAGCGTTCAAGGCTACGCGCGTCTTCGAGTACTACACGAGCCAAAGCTACGCGGCGCTCGACAAGCTGTTCCTTGTTCGCATGGTGGAGCGCGGCGACTTCACGCTAGAGAGTTATTTGTCAGAGCTAGAAGAAGCCTTCGCGGTCTTCCAAGAAACCTACGGTAATCCAGATGCACGCGTAACCATTGTCAGCTTGCGCGATGACATCATGAACATTGAGCGCGTCGATGCCGCAGGCCGTGCGCTCAGCGAAGCGGACCGTACCAAGCTCTTCCGCACGCGATTGCAAAACGTCAGCTGGCTCGACAACCGTGGCTACATCACGCTGCCGTTCTCCACCGGCCTCGCCCAGTTGTCTCCGCTCACCGCGAACCACAAAGTGCTCTTTGTTGAAGCCGAAGTGGTAGGCGGCGACGTGGGTGATGCCGTAGGCCGGGTGTACCTCACACAAAAAGGCACCGGCACGGTGCGGCCACTCGCGGGCACCTCGAATTCGTTCTTTGCTTTCCCTGAGCGCACCGCCGTTGTGAACACGTTCTTCAACGGTGAAAAACCGCTGGCGAGTGAGGTTTACCGCACCGAGCGTCTGCGCGACCGACCGCTGGTCAACACAGGCTGGCAGCTGATCATCAACAAAAAAGACGAAGCCGTGAACAGTGACATCCGCCTCGATTCGCTGAGCGATGTGAAGCTGTACCTCTACTACACGGACTTCACGACCCTATGAGAAACCACGTGAGAGACTCCATGCGCCAGAACATGACCAAGTACGCAGCGATCGCCGTTGCGACGTTCACTTTCGCTTGTCAGGTGAAACCACAATTGAACGCCGAGTGCCCCGCCGGGCAAACGTTCGATTCGACGACCCTCACCTGCAACGATCCGCCAAGCGACTGCAGCCCGGACTCGACGAGTGGGCTCTTCGCACAGTGCGGTGAGGCCAACCGCGAATGCAACGCAGGCGGCCTATTCGGGTCGCGCTGCGGCAAATGCGTTGAGGGTTACAAAGAGGACCGGGGCACCTGCCGGCCGGTCAACACCTGCGCGACGCTTGGCTGTGCGAACAAGAATCGCGCCTGCGTGCCGGAAGCGAGCAACGTGGACGCCAAGTGTACGGGGTGCCTCCCCGGGTCGAGCGAAGTGGGTGATCAATGTCTCGTCCCTTCCTGCAACCTCAACGTGCCGGGCAGCATTGCAACCACGTGTGCGGCGCAGCATCGCTTGTGCACCGACACCGGCAGCGGTGCCAGCTGCGGCCAATGTAGAAAAGGCTTTACATCCAAACTCGGCACCTGCGTGCCAGTGGCAACCTGCGCCTCACTCAACTGCGCTGGTGCCAATCGTTTGTGTGTGCCTGGCGGCGATACGACGGATGCGACATGTGGCGCCTGCAAAGGTGGCTTTAGCGATGCCAACGGACAGTGTCTGAAGCGCGCTGTCGCAAGCTGCGACCCCTTGAGCACCGACAGCATTGCCAGCCAATGTAGCAGCGAGCATCGCACATGCGCGACGAATCCAGGCGGCGCCGAATGCGGGGCTTGCACCTCGGGTTTCGTCCAAGATGCGAGCACGCTCCTATGCGAAACCATCGTCACCTGCGCCGCGCTCGATTGCGGCGCCAAAAACCGTGACTGTGAAGACACTCCAAACGGCCGCTGCACGACCTGCCAAGCGGGTTACGTAGAAGACGCGCAGACAGGCGTTTGCCGGCCGGTAGTCACTTGCACGCAGCTCACCTGCCCAAGCGGCGAAGCGTGTTATGAAGCGACTGACAGCGCCGACGCTCGCTGCCAAACAGGCTGCGCGCAGGGTTCACTTTGGAACGGTACGCGCTGCGAAATCTGCCCTCCGTGCAACGGCGCAGGTGAGAACGGTCGCCTCAATACTCCCACTGAATCGGGGGCCTGCATCTGCCAAACGCAGCCCGGTTTCTTCTACTCGCTCGCTGCAGACGTAGGCACCTTTGCCTGCGATGCGGACGGCGATGGTTGGGTGCGAGAGTCTGCTCGTAACTCGATCGAATCGACAGACCCGTTGCTGCGCCAAAACGCCCGCTGCGATCTGCGCAAAATCGATCGTTTCGTCTTGGTCAACGAAGCGACGCAGTCCAAAGAAGTCACGTTGCAAGCACCGCTCGCGCTCTACGAAACGGACCGCAACGACGACGACGAAATCATGGCCGCATTTTGGGCCCAGCGCGGGCTCCCTAACTACGGTGCAAACGCAAACGTGAGCGCGGCCTCCGTCAACCGACTGACCAAGCTCTGTCATCACCCTCGCACCGACTACAACGACAACGGCGTTCCCGACGTTGAAGAATGGGCAGACCGCGACCTCGCGCCCAACTTCCGCGCCGATCAGCGTCCGTTCAACGTCTTCTCGTATTTTGCGGAGCTCAACACCGGCCGCTACGAAGCGCCGACTGTCGGTCAAACCTATGGACGCTATGTTGTTCAAGAGAAGTCTCGCTTGACCACTGGCAGACCAGAAGCCGAACGCGTGAGCATCAACTACGCCCCCACGGACAACTCGCATTGGCGCGAGTGCGACACGGATCGCGACTCCGCCTTTCAAACCCAATCACCGCCTGTGGGCATGGACTTCGCCAAGTATCCTGACGACGCCAGCTTCAAGGGACTCACCTTACACTCGCAGTTCA
>JBIKMD010000954.1:0-2897 GCA_044359465.1 Myxococcota bacterium | reverse complement strand
CAGACGCGGATGCGCGTTGTAGTCTGCGATGGTGATGATGAGGGAACGCTCGTCTTTGGCGCCAGCACGGCCAAAGCGGCAACCCATGGCCGATTGCGTGAGCACCATTCCCTGGACACCGCCCTGGGTATTTTCTGGCGCATCGCAGCGAAAGCCCTCGAACTGCTTTGGCTGAAACTTGGCCAGCACCGAGCCCAGAATCAAACGGTGGCCGCGGATTTTCTCTGCGTCTTCCCGCATGTCGCGCATGGGGTCGATACCGCCCGGAAGCGGCCCTAAGGGCGGTGGTTTTCTCGCAATGGGCAAGGACGCCGGCTGCGTTGCGGCCTGCGCTGGCTGCTGGGCCGGCTTGTCGCAAGCAGCCACGAGAGAAAAAACGCAGAATAACGTGTGTTTACGCATGGGACCCGCTCTTCCTAGCTGCCAATCTGCCCCACGATCAATCGTCGTGCGAGGAAGAGACGACGCTTACACAACCTTAAGCGGCTTCCCACCGAAAACGGCGGTGGAGAGTGACCAGATGATCAGGTGGATAGGTTTGCTCGCACTTCCGGCCGCGGCGCTCAGCGCCTGTGGTGTCGAATCTCTACAAGCTGCGGCGGCCGTCGCAAAAGTGAGCGGCGCCATCTGTAACGACAAGACCAAACGCCTCGTGCCTGGCGCCCAAGTCACGCTCACGGTGCGCAACTTTAATGGCACCATCGTTTCGCAAAACGAGGGCCAAACAAACGATCTGGGTCGTTTCGACTTCGAGAAAATCCAAAACGGAAAACACCTGCTGTATGTGCAGAAAGGCGACTTCTCTTTCACTACGGAAATCACTGTCACTGGCAGCAAGGACGTCATTCTTCCCGAGCCAGAGTGCGAGCTGCCGACGGGCATCGTCACCGGACGCATCTGCGATGCCAACACCGGTGAGTGGGTTGCGGGCGCCGAGATCTACGTCGCAGGTCCCAAAGGCGCGATTGTGTCCGAGGTGCCAACCGCTGCCGACGGCTCGTTCAGTCTGAGCGGCGTGCCTGCGGGGCCGCGCGACGTCATTGCAGATAAAGGTGGAAAAAAGATCGCCGTGCCAGTGACGGTCATCGCCGACGGTACCGCAGACCTAGGTGTGAAGGATTGCGTACAAGCGGGTTTGACCAACATCCAAGGACAAATCTGTGCGAACGCGGCTGGCAACTGGCTCGCCGGCGCAAAAGTGACGGTCAAAGTAGGCACCAGTACCTTCTCTGCAACGACCGATGCGCAAGGTGGCTTTGTGCTGCGTGGGCTACCAGCGGGAACTTACGAGGTCACCGCGGAGAAAGGTGCGTACAAGCTCAGCTTCAACGCGACGACGACGATCAACCAAACGACCATGCTGGCCGAACCACAATGTACTTCCGCCGATATTCCCATTGCAGTGGTGTCAGGCGACTTCGATGCCGTGCAGAAAGTCATGAAACGCCTGCACTTTGCCAACATCACCATCTTCAAAGGACATGAAGACTTCAACGAAGTCGATGACCTGCAGCTCAACCGAGATGGCTCATGGAGTGGCCAGTTGCTCGATGGGCCGAATCCGGAGATTTTCAACTACAAGATCGCCATGTTCAACAGCGGCGTGAATGAGGACGACCTCGGGCCCTATGGCTCGGCGCAATACACCCGCCGTATTCAAACCCTTCGCCGTTTCGTGGACGAAGGAGGTTTTGTTTATGTGTCCGATTGGGCCTACGACCTCATCGCCGGAGGCTTCGGCTCGCCCCTCGTCTTCCGCGGCAGTGCATTGCCAAATACCGCGCAGCAAGGGCTCAACGGGCACTACCAAGCGACGATCACAGATGACAACCTTGCAACGGTGCTCGGAACCTCGCGCGTCGATGTGAACATGCGCGTCCCGCAATGGGCCGTGGTCCAGGCAGTACAAGCAGACGTGAAAGTGTACGCCAAAGCGACAATCAAAGTGCCCCCTGAAGGGGCGCCAGAAGTGCTAGAGGATGTACCACTGCTGATGTCGTTCAATCTGGGGAAGGGAAGCGTCGTGTTCTCGAGCTTCCAGACGAAGGACCAAATGAGCGAGGAGATTGATCAGATGATGGAATATCTCATCTTCGAGTTGTGAGAGGAGCCGGGGAAGGGGGACGGACAAGAGCGAGCGCAAACAAGAGCGAGCGCAAACAAGAGCGAGCGCAAACAAGATCGATCACAAACAAGATCGATCACAAACAAGCATCGCCCCGGGCGGTAAACGACCGCGTTCACGACTACGACATCGTAGGCGAATGACGGACAACGAAAAACGAAGATCGAACAACGAGTCCAAACGAGGACACGGTTCCTGCTTGCACTGTCCCCGCGTGCGCTGTTCCCGCGTGCGCTGTTCCCGCTTGCGCTGTTCCCGCTTGCGCTTGCTCCTACGTGCGCGAAGCGCGAGGAGCCCTGCGACGACGACCGCAGATCCCCGCGCAGCGGCTACGGGCCCCTCTGGGGCCGGAGGAGCGCAGCGACGGGGCGGGGGCCAACAACAGTGCGAGCGCAGCAAGCACGAGCGAAACCCGAGCGCCAGCGAGGGTGAAGAGAAGGGCGAGCGTTGGGGACAGCGAGGGCAACACTGCGTGGCAACGTTTGCCGCCCTTCTCTTCACGGAGAGAACCACGAAGTGGTTCTTGGCAATTGCGCGTCTCGTTCCTGGGCAAGGCGCGCTCTCGCTAGGTGATGAGTGTATCGGCAGCTCAGCGCGGTGAATCTCCCAAACACGAATGGTTGCGAACATTTGGAACGGCCATGAGTCAGAGATGGCACATTGTCGGTCTCGCTCATGTGTCGTGATTTGCGCGCAGGGGATGGCTGAGGTCGTGGCGCCGGTGCAGTAACGAGGCCGACAATTGAGGCCATGGAACAGACAGACGTCGTCA
>JBIKMD010000952.1:0-2899 GCA_044359465.1 Myxococcota bacterium | reverse complement strand
CCGAGCAGCGGCGTCGCAAGCGCTTTTTGAATGGGCAGCGCTCGATGCAAATCCGGATAGAGCCCACCGTTCATGAAGGTGACGCCCGCAATGCCTTTGGCATTATCTCCCGTGCGCCGCGCGAGCAGCTCCTGCGCCACTGCGCAGCCGTAGTCGTGTGCAACGACTACCGTGCGGTCCACTTGGTGGTAGCGCCACATCGCTTCAACCAAGTCGGCTTGCGCGCTGATCGAATAGCGTGCGAGCCGCGGCTTGTCCGAATCACCAAACCCTACGAAGTCGAAGGTCAACAGATGGTGTGTGGCTTCGAGCAGCGCCGTCATCGGCGCAAAGTCATAACTCGAGGTAGGAAAACCATGCAGCAGCGTCAGATGCGGACCCGTCTTGATGCCGGTGTCGATCGTAAAAACCGACAACGGATCGCGGTGCGCAAAGGCCGGGAGCTGCATGGGAATGCGCTCTCCGCGTGCGAGCCAATCAGCGTAAGTGGCCATCAGGGTAGGGGATCGCCGAGGCGGGTGCGCATGGTGGCGCGGTTGCCGGTTAAGGTCTCAAAAGAGGGCCGCTTTCCAGCGCGGTGATTGCCGAACACGGCGGCCCATTCGTCAACCACTTTGAATTTGTCTGCCGGGAGGGCCTGCTCCGAGAAGACGACGAAAGCCGCTGTGAGCGCCTTCTCCTCGGCTGTGGCGAGTGGGCGGGCGCCATGTTTGGCGATGATGTCTTGCACGCTCACGTATTCAATCTTGTCGGCATCGATGTAGGTTTGTTTGAGGCCTGCGTCGTAACCCGTTTCCGCATTTTTTGGACGCATGATCGGTTGCACTTCGGCCGCCGGAACGAGGCCCATCAAGTACAGCTCAATCGGAGAGTAGGGCTTGGTGTCGCCGCCGTTGGCAAACGTTCCGTAGCTGTCCACGTAGTACCGATAGCGGCCCGCAGAGATGGGATTACAATCGAGCGGCGTTGAGGATTTGGGAGACGCGCAGCGCAGCGTGGCGGGATTGAAGCCACCCAGTTGGCCATTGGCGCCGCTCACTCCCCAGTGCGAGCCGTAATTGGAGCTCTGGTCCACTCCAAAGCCGAGAGAGGGATCAAGGTGCATGCCCCAAGAGTGCATGGTCTCGTGCGCCGTAGGGCCGCCTCCATTGTCCATCCAGCGGAGCACGATGACGTTCTTGAGGCGCGTGCTGCCGTAGTCGGTCAGGTTGATGGCGGTCTTATGACCAATGCCTGGAATCGCTGCGCGGTGAATGGCTTTGCTGCGACCGTAGTCGCCGCCGCTCACGTCCTTGTCCGTCACGATAAACAAGTAGTCGTAAGTGTCGCCGAACAGCTCGTAGAACGCCTTGGTGGCGACCCGCAGGTCGCCGTCTGGGATGCCGCTTGCTGCGTCATAGGTGAGGAACCTGATGAGCTCCGACGGCACGTCCGCATTGATGATGTTCACGGCGTAGGCCGTCATGTTCACGATCGGAAATTTGAAGCTGGGGCCAGTGGGACCGGTAGTGCCTGTTTCACCGCTAGCACCCGTGAGGCCTGTCGGCCCGGGAGCGGGCGGTGTGTCGTCGTCTTGTGTGACCTCTGGCGCTTTCATCTGCGCCTGCGCCGGCGTTTGTTTGGGGGGTTCTTGATCCTCAGCGGGCTGCGCCGTGCAAGCAACAAGAAACGCGAGGAGCCAAAGGTGCTTACGCATGGTGAGCTGGGTCTAAATCACGGGGTGGCTGGCACTGACAAGCGGGATTTGTCTGCGTTCTGACGCAACAGGAGCACGGCCCCTTGCGTTAATAGATCCGATGCTTGCTCGTCACTTGTCTATTGTTGCGCCTTTCGTGTTCGGACTCGCGGCTTGTTCAGCGCCCAAGGCAGACATGCCCGCTTACCGTGACACTGGTAAAGGAAACGCACCAGATAGGGTGACCACCGGAATGCTTCCTCCAACGAAGACAGAGGACATTCCCCAGGCGTTGCTCCCGTCACCGGGAGTGGTGCTGGTTGGCGATGACGAGTTCGATGCGCGTGTTGCTGATGGCGAGACCTTCGTGAACATCAACCAGGTCGCTAGCGAAAACGCGGCGCGCGCAGTCGAGACGGACCGCATCATTCAGGAAGCAGCGCTTGCGAATCCCGAGGCGGCCGCCGTGCTGACTGCAACGACAGAGGGCGAAGCGTTACACGACGTGGGCGATCATAAAGTCATGTTGCTCAATGACTACGCGCGTAAAGAGATGCTCCGCGCTGCCATCGAACAAAGCGCGAAAGCGGAAGTCATCGACTACTCGGTCATCTACGATGCGGCGCCTGCAGATACGAAAGCTGTGCTCTCGGCCCCCGCCTCCGCGGCCATCAGCAAACAGGCAATCGCCTCAGCCGCGAACCTGGTCATTCAGCGTTATCAACCAGCCGTGCAAGCGCAGCCAGACATTCCTTCCGGCCGCGTGGAGAAGTGGGAAGACGAGATCGGTGTGGGCTTTTTGGGTGACCACGATAGCCGGCGCCGCGAGCAATGCGGCGGTTTTTCGAACAAAGGGATCATGCACAACTTCGACTTCCCGCTGAAGTACCGATTGACCAGCGTGAAGGACCAAGGCGATCGCGGCACCTGCGGCGCGTTCGCGCTTTCGTCTGTGGCTGAGAGTCAAATCGCCACCAACCAAAACAAGTGGGTGAACTACTCGGAACAGGATCTGTATTTTCAGATTCGTGGTCCGTGGGTGGCAAACGTGGGCTTCTATGGAGACGGCACCAACCTGGCGCTTGCGCTCCCAACCAAGTTCGTCACCGGCTATCGCTTCGCCTACGAGCGCGACTGGGACTACAATCCGTCACGCGGGCGCACGGAGAATCCGCTCGCCAATTCGTGCACCGGGTACGAAGGCGAGCGCTGCAGCGACACCTA
>JBIKMD010000060.1:0-10280 GCA_044359465.1 Myxococcota bacterium | reverse complement strand
TACCGTGTTCCCGCAAGTCCTATCTACTTGCGCCGGTTGTCACCGTGAAGGTGGTGCGTCGGGCTCAACCCGCTTCGTTCTGCTTCCCGACAACAACGAAGAGAACGCGCCGCAGAACCTTGCGCTACTGCGCGAGGCCGCCAAGCTCACCCAAGACGGCGCACCGCTCCTTCTCCTCAAAGCGACAAACAGCACCACCCACGGCGGCGGCGTTCGTTTGCAAAAAGGCAGCGAAGCGTACGCCATACTCAAGGCGATGCTGCAACGCTTCACGGACCCGCCAACTTGCAACCAAGTTGTAGAAGCCGCGCCTGCGCCGCTGACGCTCGCAGATTTTTCCAGCGACGATGCGCTTCGCTACCTGAACAAGCTTGCGCCCCTGCTGGTGGAACGCTTCGTGACAGAGGGAGAAGCGCAGCCACTCAGAGCCTACCGAGGCGCCGCCATTCCTGACGTGCTGCGTACACTAGCGAGGGATCCCAAACTCGAACGCGCAGCCGCGCGCCTCGTCGAAAAGCTCCTGTCCGCCAGTGGCGAGCGCGATGGCATAGACTTCTCGCTCCCCGGCAATCTTGCGGCGCACCTCGTGCGCGAGCAAAGGCCGTGGAACGAGCTGCTCACAAGCAGCACCTGTTACGATCGCTCGGGTCGCGCGATACCTTGCGACACAGGCGCGCCCTTCTCGGCCGGCGTACTCACCACACGCGCCTTTTTGGCGGGACGAGCTAGCCGCTTCAACCTCACGCGGTCGAGCACGCTGCTCAACGCTTTCGCTTGTTACACTTACCCGCTCCCGGATGACGTGCAGCCACGCATTGAAAAAACGCGACTGATTCCCATGTTTCAAGCCATGACACCCGAAGAACAAAGCGACGCACGCGCGGCGAGCGGTTTTGGGAATGGGCACGGGTGTTACCAATGCCACGGACAATTCAGTCTACACGCGCAGCTCTTCGTGAAGTTCGATCGCGTGGGCAAGTACCAAGCAGACGCCACCGGACTGCAAGATCCAGAAGGAGAGCTCGGAAACTCATTTGGCATACTCATGGCGTCTCACCTGAGTGCGCCAAACGATGCAGCCTCGGAATATTCAGACATCTTTGGTCAGCCTGTGGCCAACCTGGCGGAAGCCGGCGCCGTTGTCGCGCGCTCGCCAGCGTTCGTTCCTTGCGCCGCGCGAAAATTGCTCGATGCCGTCATTGGAACAGACGCCGCTACAACGATGGATCCCTTGCTGCTGACAACAATCGCTGCCGCTGCAAAGCAACGCGCGCGCCAAGGTGAGCCCACGTTTGCAGACATTGTCGTCGCCACGTTTTCGGAACCAGTGGTCGTTCAGTCCGTACTCGAGGGGGATGTCCATGAATGACGATCGGCGTCGGTTTTTGCAGCTCATGGGGCTTGCGCTCGCGGCACCCACGATTCCCGCTGCGCTTCGCCAGGACGCGTTCGCTTTGATCGGACGCGCGGAGGCAGCTGAACATCTGCCGACCTACTTCATCGAGATCAATCTTCGTGATCAGTGGGATCATGGCCATCTCTTCGTCGCGCCAGGGCTCGCCACAAACGTGAACTTGAAGCGGGGCGAGTACGGACGACGTGCAGCCATGTTCTACGACCAAAGTCAGCTCAAAAAATGCGCAAACGACGTCTACCTGACGCCCGAGTCCCTCGCGCTAGAGCCGCATTTGGACCACGTCGCGCTCATCGAAACCTGCGAGCTTTCGCGCGGCGCCATTCATGGACACGAAGCGGCAAGCCCCATGCGTTCGCCTGGGCGCGACTACAATCCTCGGTCTGGCGCACTGGCCATGTTCAAGAATGACCCTGTCGACAATTTTCCGCAGGGCTGCGAGGCCTTCTACGGAACGGTGCCGACACCGGCCACGCTGCACAACTTCGTTTGGAAAGCCGATGGTGTGCACAACGGCATTGCCTTCAAAGGCATCAGCCGTTCGATCCACACGGCCTATCACTTTGCGGCAGCCCTGCCGGGCGCAGAGCTGGATCGTTATCAGTCGCAAGAGTCATTGCTCCGCGCTTTTGGCAAACCAGTTGCGAGCACCGGCATCATTCCGACGCGGAACGAAGCTGAAGCGTTCGCGCGGATTCTGCAGCGTGTCGACAAGCGTTTTTTGCAGAAGCGTGGCACCGCGCAGCATGCGATAGACAGTCACGACGCCAACATCAAAGAAGCGCAGGCCATTCTTTCAGCCGTCAATACACGCAGCGTCAGCCTGCCTCTGACGCCAGAGGAGAGCGCATTCTGGAGCGACGGGGTTCCCGACCAAGTGACGACCAATCCGGTCAAAGCGCAGATCTGGGAGCAAGTGGCATATGCGTTCAAGCTAGTGAGCAGCGGTGTCGCTCGCACAGTGGCCCTCGAGTTCGACTACGTGGACGTGCATGATCAACGCACGGAAGACCAGATGCGAGTGATGACGTTGCAGGTCGCACTGCCATTGTCGCGATTGATACAAAAGCTCAAAGACGCCGGAATCTTCGAACGAACGTTGGTGGCTCTCTACACGACAGATGGTGGCCGATCGCCAGCCGCAGCGTCTTCCGGGAACGAAGGTAAAAACAGCGTTCTGCTTGCCGGTGGCATGATTCGTGGCGGCTATTTTGGTGACGTGCGAGTCGCTGGCGACGAGAGCGACGGGCACCTCTACTCGTTTCATGCGCCAGATCCCGTCACGGGAGCCCCAGGCCCGGGCTACACGAACAACGACGGACGCCTGGCGGGAAGCCGTGTGTGGCGTACAGTCGCGAAGGCGATGGGTGTGCCTGACGGCGTGGCGAATCAGTTCTCGGATGTCAGCAACGTGTCACCACTGCCCTTCCTGTTGCGTTAGACTTTCATGATGATTTTGGGCCGCTCACCATCTTCGAGCAGCTCGTCAATCTCATCTCGCTCATCACCAAAACCCACCATGTGCTGAACGGGATGCTGGGAAGTGGGCCGCAACTTCTCGTCAGACACGGGGCGCTGCGGCTTCTTTTTGGGATTTGCTTTTTGCGGCGTCGCCATCACTTGTTTGAAAGTGGTCTTCGGCGGAAGCCGTGCGTTGATCTCTTTGTTGTGACGCTGCTCTTCAATCTCACGCAGGCGTTCCGGGTCGTTCATGCTCCCGGTGCCTGTCATGATGTCTCTGCGTTCGATTCTTCGGTCGGCCACGGTTCAATCCTAACAGCGTCAGCGCCATCAGCAAAGCAGGATCTGCAGTGGTGCTGCCACAACCACCACAACCGCGCTGAGGCGCCGCGGGCTCTACAGCGAGGGGCGTTTTGCCCTCGCCACTGCCGCCACTCACGCCCGACTCGCCGCTCGTCGCTGAAAGCCCGGTAGGCCCCGAGACCACAACCTGGGTGTCATCATGCAAAGGGTCGCTGCGAGCCGCGTATTCTTGCGCGTTGGTTTTGCCGTCCCGGTCTGGATCCGCGTCCGCGTCGGCTACAGCCACCCCCGTGCGCATGGCTTGTTCCCAAGCATCAGGAAGCCCATCGCCATCGCTATCAGCGAGCGCCACCACCACCGTCACGCGCTGCGTTGTGCAGACGCCCGGCGCGGCACAAGCGTTCAAACTAAGCTGCTGCGTGCCGTGCTGAAACATGTCCGGCGAAAAGCGAAGCGAGCTCCCTGACAAGGTCGCATTGGCAAACGCACTCAGCGTATAAACGATGGGCTCGCCTCCTCTGGCGACGGCGCGCGCCGCGTAGAGCAGACTTTCTCCATCACTCAGCGGGCGATGATCAGGGAGGGTCACAAAAAAGGGCGGCCGCACAATGGGATCCGCCAGCACCACCGCAAGGGAGCGCACCGCGCGCACTCCAGCGTGAATCACACCGCTCGCCGAATCTGAGGGATAGTTCACGATGCCCGCCATGGGTTCGTCCTTCACCCACATCACGGTGGAGCCCCCGCCATCCAAATTGAGGCCTTGCTCCGCACCTAGGCCTTGCAGCACCTCTCCCAGAACGGAGAACGTTGCACCACGCCCTGCGTCGCTCCGGCCGTCGAGGGTCACGAGACCAAGGCGCCCAGCAGAAGCATGAATCAGTGTGCGCGGATGACGAACATTGCCGAAGGTCGTACCGTCGTGGTCAATGGTCACAGCGCCGCTACGTAAGTCGAAATAACCAAAACTGCCCACTGCGTTCGGCGCGTCGGTGAAGCTACTTCCCGCCGCGGGCTTGGCAAAAATCGCGCTACCGTCTGGTTGAAGGCCAATCGCGTGCTGCGTTCCTTTGGCCGCAGCTAGCGTGGTCGACGCCACGCGAAGCAGGCCATCTGGAGCGCAAGCAGCAGTAAAAAAGCCAGCGTTGGTCGCAGCAACGGCATTCGCAGGAAGTGCAAGCGCACCGAGTTTTTTACATGCGCCATTATCAACGATTTCGATACGCGCGCCCAAGCTGGTATCTACATCCATGACGTTGATCACGGAAAACCCCGTCGCTTCACGGTGACTGCCGCGCCCCCAGCGCACGCCACGCGCCAGCTCCGACCAAGTGATTGTTTGCGTGGGATACACACGCGCGTGCAGGCGAAAGGTGCCGGCTTTGGCATCACTCGCACCATAGGTATCTGCGACGATGAAGTAGCTCCCCGCGGCCAGATGAAAGGCAGCGAGATTCTTGTCATCACGGCCAATACAATCGTTCGCCTGTGTTCCAGTGCGAGCCAACGAAGCGAGCAGGTGCACGTCAATGTCTACACCGCTAGACGGTGTCTCGACGATGAGATCGACATCGCTCTCTTCCTGCAAGGTCAGCTCAAAGACGAGCTCGGGCCCCGCTTCCGGCTTGTCGCTAGCGCAAGCGTAGGTACTAAACTGGGACGGTCCGGCGGTCCGCGTATCACCATCGAAGACAAAACTGCCCTGCGCTTTGTAAGGCGTCGAGAGAGAGCCAAGATCCGAGGCGGTCATGACAAGAACGAGCGCAAGCATCGTACGGAGTTATCACGACAGATCACGGCGGCGTTGCCGAAACAACCGGTGTCAATGCAGGACCAAAACGACAAATGTACAAATGACGGGAGCCTGCGTTTCACCGCCGAGGCAAAGCTGCTAAGGCGAGGCGGTGACCACCACAAAACATTTCAGTACGACATCACCGGATCAAGCGTGGGACTACATCGTCATTGGCTCAGGCATGGGTGGCCTAGCCAGCGCCGCGATGCTCAGCTTGCTCGGCAAGAAAGTGCTCGTCATTGAGCAGCACTACGTTCCCGGCGGGTTCACACACTCGTTCAAACGCAAGAAATGGGTATGGGACGTGGGCGTGCACGCCATTGGAGAAGTCACGGAACGTGCGCTTGTTGGCCGAGTGATGAAAGCGCTCACGCGCGGCAAGCTCGAATGGGCGTCGCTTGGCAAAGTCTACGACGAGTTCTATTTTCCGGATAATTTCCGCATCGATTTTCCGGGCGATCGGCGCGAGTTTGAACACAATTTATACACGGCATTTCCGAACGAGAAAGCGGCGATCGACGACTATATGGATCGCGTGCGCACCGTTGGCGCCGCCATGAAGAACTACTACCTGTCGCGGTTGTTCCCATCGAGCGTGTCGCCGCTGACCGACCCTTTCATTGCGTCAAAGGCGCACGATTTCCTATCAATGAGCACCAAAGACGTGCTCGACGAGATCACGCCAAACGCAAAGCTCAAGACGGTCATGGCAGCGCAGTGGGGCTACTACGGGAGCCCGCCGAGCCGTTCATCCTTCGCCATCCACGCACTCGTGGTCAAACACTTCTGGCATGGCGGTTATTATCCAGTGGGCGGCTCCAAGCAGATTGCCGACACCATGATGGCGACCATTGCTGATGCCGGTGGGCACACGCGCATTTCGACCGAGGTGAAAGAGATTTTGGTCGAGAACGGCCGCGCCGTAGGCGTCAAGCTGAGTGAAGGTGATGAGGTCATTCGCGCTGGAGCCGTCATTAGCGCCGCCGGTGGTATCGCCACCATGGAGCGCTTGCTACCAGACACCTACAAACAAGCACGCTGGGCGCGAGAAGTAGCCAAGCTCAAACCCTCTCCGGCGCACGTCTGTTTGAACCTTGGCTTCAAGGGCGACATTCGCGAAGCCGGCGCCAGCGCCGCGAATAAATGGTTCTACGAAACCTGGGATTCCGAGGACGATCTCTGGGAGTTCGAGCAGAACAAATCAGAACCGAGTGTGCTTTACACGAGCTTCCCATCTCTCAAAGACCCGCACCATCAGCCAGGCGAAGAGCAACTGCACACGGGAGAAGCAGTGACCTTTGTGCCGTGGGAAGCGTTCAAGCCGTGGCGAGAAAAACGCTGGATGAAGCGCGGCGAAGACTACACTGCGCTCAAACAAGACATCAGCGATCGCATGCTCAAACAGTTGCTTCGGCATATGCCCAAGCTCGAATCGAAACTGGCCTACACCGAGCTGTCGACCCCGCTTTCAACCGAACATTTTACGCGCGCACCGTCCGGCGCAATCTATGGCATCGAGCCCACGCCTGCGCGCTTCTCGAATCGCTGGTTGCGCCCGCAAACGCCGATCAAGAATCTCTATTTGAGCGGTGGCGACATGGCGACCGTCGGCGTGATGGGCGCGTTTGTAGGGGGCGTGCTGGCAGCATCTGCGGCAGAGCCGCGCAAGGCCTTGGCGTTTTTGAAACACGCGTCTGCGCGTGACAACACGCTCACTCGGTAGCGTGTTCAGCCTGCAAGCGCGGAGGCGAAAAGCCTACTTTGAACCGTAGCCGCGCACGATTTTCACGAGCGCTTCAACCACTGCGGGTTTGTCTTTCAGATCTGGGTTTGCGGCCATCAGTGCGCTCTTTCCTACAGCAGCGCCGCCTTCAACAATGACCTTCTTCAAGTGATCGTCTGTGACGGACTTCTGCCAGGCAGGGTCCGTCATATCGCGGGGTTTCGGGTTGAGCGCGGCAGAAGCGAGGCCATCACCCTTTCCTGCAGTGCCATGGCAGGTCGCGCAGCGCGTGTTGAAGACTTCACGCGCTTCGGCTTCAGGACCCGCGGCCGGAGCGGCCGGAGCAGCGGCGGCCGGAGCAGCGGCGGCTGGTGCAGGCGCTGCGGCAGTTGGCTCCGCCTGAAGGGTCTTCGGCTTGGTTTCTTTTTTCTCTTCACAGGCAACTAGAAGCAGACACGCAAGGACGAACGTTTTGTTCATAGTGCGCGCTTTATAGGCACTCGGCGGCCTGCAAGCAAACTCCCTGATCTGGGGGAGCGTTTTCATTTGACACTGTCATATAACAGTGTCATATTGAATATATGAACACTGACTCTCTGATGACCCTGGCCGAGCTCGCTGATGCAGCAGCGGCGGTGGTGTCTGATGTGGATCAGGCAAGTGGGCGCGTGCGCGAAAAGCCAGATGTGCGCACGGTGCGCTATTACACCACGATCGGTTTGCTGGATCGGGCAGCGGAGATGCGCGGGCGCACAGCCTACTACAGCGAACGCCACTTGCGGCAGCTCGTCGCGATCAAACGTCTCCAAGCAGATGGGCTCTCGCTGCAGCAAGTGCAAGCGCGTCTGCTGGGCGCAACGAACAAGACATTGCGCGAGCTTGCGCCCCTACCTGCACTCCCAGAGCGTGAAGCGAAACCCCAGGTTTCACGCGGCAACTTCTGGAGACAGCAGCCGGTCAAACCCGCACCGGCAGGTGAGTCGATCAAGAGTTTGAGAACCCTAACGCTTGCGGCAGACGTGCTCCTGACAGCAGCACTTCCCGCGGAGCTCACGGCAAACGACCAACAGGCATTACTCGAAGCAGCGGCCCCACTTTTGCGCTGGCTCGAGCAACAACGTGGCACCAGCGGCGACGCTGCGCCACAACCAGAAGAGGAGCAGTCATGAGAGCGCCAATGGCAGTGCAGGTAGGTCAGTCAGTGTCCGTGTTCAGTGAGTCAGTAGACCAGGATCGAGAAGCAGGCTTTGGTGCGCTGAGCACCGCGCGAGGCAACATGCCGCTCCTCGGCTTGGCAGTGCACGCCAAGATCATCGGTTTGAACGCCGAGGTGCAAATAGAACAAACGTTCAAAAACGCCTACGGCGAGCCGCTCGAAGCCACCTACATTTTCCCGCTCCCGGATCGTGCTGCCACCAACCGTTTGGTGATGCATGTCGCAGGGCGTGAGATTCTCGGCGTGCTCAAAGAGCGAGGAGAGGCGCGCGAAGCATTCGACCGCGCCATTGCGACGGGTCACCGCGCCGCCATCGCAGAAGAAGAACGTCCAGGCGTATTCACCATGCGCGTCGGAAACATCATGCCGAACGAAGTCGCAAAGGTGACGCTGGTGATGACCGTTCCGCTCACCTTTGAAGACGGCGAAGGCACTTTCCGTTTTCCTCTTGTAGTCGCACCGCGCTACATTCCGGGAAACGCACTGACTGGCCCACAAGCAGGCGACGGCATGGCACTGGATACAGACGCCGTACCCGATGCGTCGCGCATCTCCCCACCTGTGCTGCTGCCAGGGTTGTCCTCTCCGGTGCGACTAGCCATCAACGTCGATGTCGACCCCGCAGGGCTGCCCCTGTCTGGCGTGCGCTCGAGCTTGCACGCGATCTACACGACTGGCAGCACTACCGCAGACGGCCGCGTCATGGGCCCCATCAGTCTTTCCCTCGCGCACGAGGAGCGCCTCGATCGCGACTTCGTGCTGCGCCTTAGGTTTTCAAGCGACTCGCTCATGACCTCTGCTGCGTGCGCGCCCACCCAGGGAAAACATGGCGTGTTTCGCCTCACCTTCTTGCCACCGGCGTCTCTGATGCGCGCGGTGAAACCCAAGGATGTCATCTTTGTGCTCGATCACTCGGGCAGCATGAACGGCTGGAAAATGGTTGCCGCACGGCGCGCCGTGGCGCGTATGGTCGACACGCTGACCAGCCAAGACCGCTTCAATGTGTATGCCTTCGACAATACGATCTCCACACCAGCGGGTTGGACGCAGCGTGATCTCCTACCGGCAAGCGACCGCAACCGCTTTCGCGCCGTCGAGTTCCTAGCGAGCGTAGAGGCACGCGGCGGTACGGAAATGGCGGCGCCGCTCACGGCCGCTTGCCAAGCGCTGCTCAGCAGTCAGGAGCCCGAGCGAGAACGTGTGCTGGTGCTCGTCACCGATGGACAAGTGGGCAACGAGGATCAGATCTTGGCAGCGCTTGGCGCAGAGTTGCAGCACATTCGCGCCTTCACGGTGGGCATTGACCGTGCGGTCAACGAAGGCTTCTTGCGTCGTTTGGCTACCCTCGGCGCAGGTGCGATGGAGCTGGTCGAAGGTGAGGCGCGTTTGGATGAAGCGATGGATCGCATTCATCGCAAGCTGGGCACACCGCTGCTGACCGATGTCACCATTCACGGTGAGGGCATGGACATCGATGCCACGAGCCTCACACCAGATAGAATTGCGGCGGTGTTTGCTGGTTGTCCCCTGGAAGTTGCTGGCCGTTACACCGAGCACGCTGCACTCGAACGTTCGGCCATCGTCGTCACGGCAAAAGACGCAACGGGACGCCGCTTTTCGCAAAGTCTGGCGCCGCAGCGCACGAACAATCCAGCGCTTGGTCGCATGTGGGCCCGGTCACGCGTGCGTGCCCTCGAAGATCGCTACACCGCAACCGGTGGTGATGCACACCTAGAAGCGGAGCTCGTCAGTGTGTCGCTCGAGTTCTCTGTGCTTTGCCGCTTCACCGCGTTCGTCGCAGTAGACAGCGCTGAGGTCGTCAACCGCGGAGGCAAAGGGCACAAGGTGACGCAAGCGGTGGAGGCGCCGAGTGGTTGGAGCGAGAGGGAGTCGAATGCGTTCAGTGAAGGCTTCACCGGTGGTGCACCTGCGCCCGCACCCCTGGCAAAAGCGGAGGCAGCAGCACCGCCGCGTGGCCCCGCCCGAAGCCAGATTGAAACGCGTGCAGTCAGAGCCGCACCGGGTTCACGAGTTGTCGCCAAAAAGAGTGCACCGCCGCCAGCGATGCAAGTCAGCCAGGGTGCAAACGACGGTGCGAACAAGGGACGTGCACGGGAGGAAGCGCTCAACCTGTCCGCATACGCTCGTCGCGCCGAAGAGCTGGTGCGTGTGGCCCGCACGCTCGATGTGAGCGATCCGAATGCCGTGGCGCTGTTCATGGTCCGCGTTCGTGCGCTGGTTGAAGACTTGCTCTCGCTCTCGATGCAAGACGAGCAGATCGACGCGCTCAAACGTGAGCTCCTCCGCTTCGAAGATGCCTACGCGAGAATCGACCTTGCAACTGCGGCGGCGAAAGCGACGCTCGAAA
>JBIKMD010000951.1:0-2906 GCA_044359465.1 Myxococcota bacterium | reverse complement strand
GAACGCATGGTCGCTTGTGCCTACGCCTCGCCAGCGACGGGCATTGTGACGGCGCTGTCCAACAACGCCACCATTTGTAGCGTGCCCAAGTTCTGCGAAGCCAATGAGCTTCCCACTGGGCTCAGCGGCGATGGGTTTGCTGCTCTCGTCTCGGACGTCAGCGAACGCGCCTACCCAGAGCTACCAACCGGTGTGGGTTTCTGTTTGCTGATCAAACGCGCCGTGCTCGATCGTGTTGGTTTGTTCAGGCAGGAGCTCTTTGGCCGCGGCTACGGCGAAGAAAATGATCTCTGCATGCGAGCCCGGGCTGCTGGCTACCGCGTGCGTTTGTCTGATGACGTGTTTGTTTTTCACGCAGGCCACGCGTCTTTCAGCGACGAAACCGCGGCGCTCTGCGAAGCCCACGAAAAAATTCTGCGCCGAGAGCATCCAAGCTACGGCTACGAGGTCACGCGCTTCATTGAGACCAACCCACTCGCAGACGTTCACCGACGGATAAACTTTGCCCTCGCGCGTCGCAACGCGAGCGACGGGAACGTAGTGCTGTTCGTGCTGCACGCCTCGCCCTTTGCTGCGCAACCGGGCGGGACAGAGCTTCATGTACGCGATCTGCTCGCAAGACTCGCGTACGAGCGCGCCGTAGTCGTCTTTCCGGAAGGCGCGACGCTCGTGGCCATGGAGATCACCGGCGGCCGCATCGGCGCGGCCATCCGTTATGCGCTCCCGATTGGCGAGCCGTCGCGCTGGGTGTGCACTGAGCACGCGGGCATGGAGCAGGCGTTTGCCGTACTGCTGAACATGTTCGACGTCTCGCTCGTGCACGTACACCATTTCGGATTGATACCGCTCGAGCTGCCTCTCTGGCTCGCGGCACGCAGCATCCCTCTCGTCATTACAGCACACGACTATTACTTGGCCTGCCCGAGCTTCAATGGATTCAACTACACGACGCGCAGCCAGTGCGCATGCGACGCAGCGAGTGAAACAGGCTGTTTGAGCGCACTCAGCAAAGTCTTTGGAGACGCCTCTATCTCACGCGAGGGAAAAGCGTCGCATAAACGCTACATGCGGATCGCGTGTGACTATGCCCATACCATTGTGGTCCCATCTGAGCGTGCGCGAAACAAGTTATCGCAACGTTTGGACCCTGACGTTGATCGCTCCAAGCTTCGCGTCGTCGAACACGGAAGCGATCGCACGAGCGCAATCCAGCAAACCGAGCGCATCAACGAAGCACCGCACAGCACGCTGCGCATTGGCTTGCTCGGCGCTATTTCGCACGCCATCAAAGGCGCAGACGCCTATCTCGCACTAGCCGATCGCACACGACACTTGCCGGTTGAGTGGCATGTGTTCGGATCCATTCCTCACCAAAGCTTCATGCAAGAACTGACGACCTTGGGTCGCGAAGGCTCTGTCCACTTCGAAGGTGCCTACGAGCGCGGCAGCATTGGGTCACTGCTACACGAGCGTGGTATTGCGCTCACGCTGTTTTTTCCGGCCACCGAGGAGACTTACTCTTACACCGTCACCGAAAGTCTGCTCGCCGGTATTCCAGTAGTCTGCGGACCACTCGGCGCTGGCGCAGATCGCGTGCGTGCTCACAACGCGGGCGCAGTGGTTGCAGACATTGGCGAAGCCGCTAGCTTACTCGAAGCGCTCACCAGCGACCGAACACGTCTAGAAAAGTGGAAAGCCAATGCTCTCGCCGTCAAGACGCGCACCGTTGACGAAGCCTGCACAGAGACAAAAGCGATTCACCATGCGGCGATTGGAGCGGTCGAACCTAGGCCAAGGCTGCTACCTGCAACACGCAAACAACTCTTGCCTTACTTCGTTGATTCAACCCGAACACGCCCTCAAACAGGCGAAGCGTTTGGTCCTTGGAAAAACAGTGAAGGCCGCGCGGCCCAGATCCACATCGATCTCGCCCGTCCAGAAAACAAGCTAGTCGATGCGCATGTGCAAAACCGCGCCGGCCGCACCCGCATTGTCTGCAAAACGCGCGACCCGCAGGTCTACCTGGCGCTCGATCCGATTGCATCCAGCACGGTCAAATGCCTGCGTTTCGTCGCCCGCGTGCCAACACGTCTGACGCTCGAAGTGTTTTGGACGCACCATCCAGATGAAGTTTTCACGCAGGAAAAGTCGGCGTTCCTCACACTGGATGCAACGCAAACGCCAGGGCCCTTTGAGCTACGCTTCGATCAACCGGCCTTCAGCTCAGCCTGGACGCTCGAGCCTTGGATTCACAACCTGCGCATCGACCCTGCTGACTGCGCCTGCACTATCGAGCTTTCGGACGTCACGCTCTCGATGTGAGCATCTCACGGACCGGGCGAGTCATAAGCTGCATACAATGCACGGTGCGCTTCGCAGCTTTCGGCGATGGTGCGGTGTACGAAACGAGCGATGGAATGCCGTAGCTCGTCGAGCGCGCCGCGGTCCTGAGAAAAACGCGCAAGCAGGGCGCGAACCTCATCGAGATCCGCGGCCACCATGCCGAGCCCATCACGTGCAACGCGCTGCGCAGGCGCGCCGTACGGCAGCACAATTGACGGGACCCCTGCGCACGCGGCCTCAGACAGCGTAAACGAAAATGTCTCGTGCCATGGTTGCAGCGACAGGCACACGTCAATCTGCGCATCCATTAGGCGCTGAGGCAGCGTTCCTCGCGCGTATGGACCATGCCAAACAAAGGTCGAGCGCGGGGCCGCGGCTTCGAGACCCTCAATAAAACCCGAGCGCTCGGTGAGACCAAAGAAATGCCACGCGATCGCCTGTCCATCTAACGCTGGGATCAATCGCTCGTAGTGCTTTCTGCCTTTTGCAATGCGAAATGCGTGACCCACGACGCCCACGCGCAGCGGTCCGTCCGCAACCGCTCGTCGCGTGAGGCTTGGTGG
>JBIKMD010000949.1:0-2909 GCA_044359465.1 Myxococcota bacterium | reverse complement strand
CACCGCGCCGTCGCCTCGTAAGCATGGACGCTACAGTTGAGAAGCTAGGTGAGCTGCTCCGAGACAATCCACGCGGCGTGCTCGTGTTTCGGGATGAGCTGGCGGGTTGGTTCGCGTCATTCGACAAGGACGGCCGCGAAAGTGATCGCGCGTTCTACCTCGAAGCGTGGAATGGCAACGCGCCGTTTCGCTACGACCGCATCGGGCGGGGGACTGTCGACATCGAAGCGTGCTGCGTCTCGATGCTCGGCACGATTCAGCCGAGCCTACTTGTGCGCCACGTCTCCGAACAGATTCGCGGGACCAATGACGGGCTCGTGCAGCGCTTCCAGTTGATGGTCTATCCCGACGACAACGGCAAATGGACCTACGTCGACAAGTGGCCGGACGGCGAGGCGAAGAAGCGCGCGCTTGCCGTGTTTCAATCGCTCGATGAAGTAGATCTGACGACGCTAGGCGCCGAGCTGCATCCCGACGATGATCGTGGTCGTGTTCTTCACTTCAGCGACGATGCGCAAGAAGTGTTCAAGCAGTGGCTCGCCGAGCTTGAAGGGAAGGTGCGTAGCAATGACGAGCACCCGATCGTTACTGAGCATCTGGGCAAGTATCGAAGCCTCATGCCCTCCCTTGCCGCGCTCATGCATCTGGCAAACGTGGCGGCGGGATTGGTTCCGGCTGGTCCCATCACCGTCGAGGCGGCGTGGTCCGCTGTTGACTGGTGCGCCTATCTCGAAGCGCACGCGCGTCGCATCTATGGCTGCGCACTTTCTCGCAGTACGAATGCAGCGCGCATGCTGGCGGCGAAGATTCGAGGGCGAAAGATCGCAGACGGCTTCAAGGCTCGCGATGTGTATCAGGCCGGCTGGACCGGCCTCGCAACGCCCGAAGAAGCGAAGAAGGCGGTCGACGCGCTTCAAGACCTCGATTGGCTGCGTGGCTCCGACGTCAGCACCGGCGGCAGGCCGACGATTCAGTACCGAATCAACCCGCGCGTCTTTCAGACGAACGAAGAGGACGACGAACAATGAGGCTTTTGATGGTTTTGCAGGCGCCCCGTTCATCACGCATTGCCCAGCGAAGAGGCTTTTGCCCCCTTTTGCAGGTGACCTTCGCTAAGACTTTATCCGGCAGAGGTGGCGCATGAGCACAAGAGAGATGCCCATCGAGTCGCTGTGGACCGTCAAAGACGTCGCGGCGTTCCTCCGGTGCTCGACATCGTTGGTCTACAAGAAAGCCGAAGGCGGCGAGTTGCCATCTGTGCACGTGGGCTCACTGTTGCGCTTTGTGCCGGAGGCGGTGCGCAAATGGTCCACATCAAACACTGGTGCACCATGAACGCCCGCGTGCTGCCAATCACCGTCTTCGTGAAAGCTGAAGACGTGATGACTGCGCTCGGATGCTCACGCACTGTCGCTTACGACCATCTACGTCGCGCAGGTGGGCGACAATCGGGGGAACGTGGCCTGCTGCGTGTGCCAGTGTACATTTGGGAACGATACGTAAGAGAGGTGTTCATATGCGACTCAGAAAACGTGCTGGAGTATGGCACTGCAGGTTCTACGACATCGACGGGCGCCGTATTGAGCGCTCGACACACTGCCACGATCGCAAGGCCGCCGAGACAATCGCCGCACAGTGGGAGCGCGACGCAGCCGATCCGGATCACGCAGCCGCGCACAAAGCCACGCTCGGTGAAATCTTGAACGCCTATGTGGCCAGCGTCGACCAGCTTGCGGAGGTGGGAAAGAAAGCCAAGGGCACAGCGTCATTCCATCGCGTGAAGGCCGGCCATTGGTTGCGCGTACTCGAACAAGGTGGCGCGCAGCCGTTCGCCCTTCGTCGCCTTCGCTCCCATCACGTTGATGACTATATTTCCACTCGGCGCAAAGAGGGCGCGGGTGAGAACACCATCGCCAAAGAGCTTGTCACGCTGAGAGCGGCGCTCAAGTACGCGCTTCGTCGTCAGCTGTGGGTTGGAGTGGTTGAAGCGATCTTACCGAGCGGCTTTGCACCTCAGTACAAACCAAAAGAGCGCGCCCTCCCCCCGCACGAGCTGCAGCTTCTATTGGCTCAACTCACCGCGGACCAAGCCGCCCGCGTCGCATTCATTGTGGCTACGTCCGCAAACTGGGCAGAAACGGAGCGGGCGCAGAGGTCAGACATCCAGGATAACCAAAGCACGGTGCACATCAGAGGAACCAAGCGCACAAGCCGGTTGCGTGACGTGCCAATCGTCAGCGAGCACCAAAGCTCTCTGCTGCGCCACGCAGTGACGCATGCCAAAGGTGTCGATGGAATGTTGTTTCTTCCATGGGCCAACGTCCGCCGCGACCTTCACGACGCATGCAAGCGGGCGAAAATTGAACGCTGCTCACCGAACGACCTGCGTCGCACGTTCGCGCAATGGATGAGAAAGGACGGGGTGCCTGCTGAGCTTGTTGCGCCAGCAATGGGTCACGCGGACACGCGAATGGTTGAACGAGTTTATGGAAAGCTGCCGACGGAGGTATTGCGGCAACGAATGGCAAGCGCTCTCGGTGTTCCTTGCCCCACATTTGCCCCAGCATCCGCGGACAAAGCGATACCAAACGGATTCGGCGGACAAACAAACGCTGATTTCATTGAAGAAGTGGTGCCCAGGGGCGGAATTGAACCGCCGACACGAGGATTTTCAATCCTCTGCTCTACCAACTGAGCTACCTGGGCACAGTTGGCACTAACGAGGGCGCGTTTGTATGGATCTCGCTAGCAAATGTCAACGGAGGCTTGAGGTTTCCGAACAGCGCGTGAGAACGGAGTGGCGTGAGCAAACCGCGCGTCATCGCCGTCGCAGGAACCATTGGTGCGGGAAAATCCAGCCTCGTTGAGTGGTTGCAGCACGAATTCTCCATGGTGCCGTTCTTCGAGCC
>JBIKMD010000950.1:0-2909 GCA_044359465.1 Myxococcota bacterium | reverse complement strand
TCATGCGCAATGAGCACCGAGCCGTCACTCGCACGCGCGATCGCTGAGATTTGCTCGAACCTCGCGTCTTGCAAGTCGCCATCGCCGTTGCCGTTGCCTCCAGTGAGGCCCGCGGCCCATCGCAGCTCGGTGAACGTCCCGCTGTGGCCCGTGGTGCCAAGCGTTCCCCACCAATCTGGCGCCAGGAAGGGATTCGACACCGGGCCAGTGGTCGCGGTGGGCGCGACAGTTCCTGAGGGGCCTGTGCTGCCATCGTTGGTCATGTTTCCGTCGTCTTCGCCGGCCCCGTTTCGGTCGAAGCCTGAAACATCCGTTTTGGACAGCTTGGGGTCCCCCTGGCAGGCAAAAGCAAACAGAAACACCGACGCTAGTCGGTAGTGCATGGCCTAAGCATAGCAGGCGATGCCGCTACTGCCACACGCGTGTACACCGGTTTGGGTGCACGACCGACAAGCGAGGGTCTCACCTCACCACAAGATGAACGGCAATTGTACCTTGGCGTGTTCGCCCCAGCTTGGTTTTGGAAACTTGAGCCGGCTGAGTGTGTCTAGCATGCAGCTCTTCAGTGTGGGCGCGACCGCGGCAGTGGCGTCAAAGCGCACGCCGTCGGCCTCGCCTCGCTCGGAGATGCCAAACGACAGCGCGACCTTGGTGCCCCTCAGATGCGCAGCGACGACGCCTTTGAAGCATTGCTCGAAGCGTACGCGTTCACGTTGCAGAATCGCCGTCACTGAATTTTCGCTCAGGCGGCTCGAGGCTGACGCCGTCGTATGGGCAAGGCTGCTGCGCCCGTCGAGCGTGAATTGAAAAGGGTAGTTGACGATGACGGTGCCGTGTTCGGGCGCGCGAAACTTCAGCCCGCGGAGCGTCTTCAGCAAACAGAGCTCGACGCCAGAATCAGCAAGGGTGGAGCTTGCGATGATGGCGCTCGACACTTTGCCGCCGCTACCGATCTCAAAGCGAATGCGCACGTTTCCTTCGTGGCGGTTGGTCTCTGTGAGTCTGCGTTCGTAGCAGCTTCGCAAGTCGGCCTTCTTGGCTTCGACGACTTTTGTCACAGAGCCAACGTCTGCCACGCCTTGAATCAAGACGTCGCCGACGTGCTCCACGCCCGCAGACACTGCGAATACACCCATGAAAACAAGCAGCAAGCGCAACCAGCCCTTTCAGGCCGACCTTCGTCCACCACGACGTCGGTGAGGGGCGCCGCTACCTTGCGCGGTGTCGCATCGTCAATCGAAATCGGTTACGCTGTGGGTATGGATTGGTCTCGCACCGGCATGCTCGTTTGGGTGGCCGGATTTTTCTTGGTGTCTAGCGCACATGCGGCTCCGCGTGTGGACACTTTGCTCAAGAAGGCCAAGGCCTCTTATGACGACTATGAGTTCGATAAAGCCGCGGCCTACTACGAGGACGCACTGCGGGCTGGTGTCACGGATCAGGCCAAGCGCGAGCAGACATTACTCTACTATGCGTTCAGTTTGTTCGGACTCGAACGCGCGGCAGACGCAAAGGCTCAGCTCCGTGAGTTGTTCAAGCTGAACGGCAATTACGCGCTCGATCGCAAAGGGCTGCATCCGTCGTTGCTGAGGTTTTATGACGATGAGAAGGCGGCCGCGCAGCAAGCGGCTGTGAAGGCCGCGCCGCCGCCCGCGAGCGACCCGCCAAAAAACGTAGAGCAGCAGACCACGATCACGGTAGCACCCACAGAGCTACCGCCGCCTGAAGTGACCACCAAAGTTGCGCCTCCATACGTGTCCGCACATCCCGTCTTGAAGCTCTTGCCGTTTGGAATTGGCCAGTTTGCGAACGGCGATCCGGCGGGAGGCGCGGCATTCCTTGCGGTTGAGCTTGCTCTCGTTGGTGCCAATGTGGCGTTCGCAGTGCTCGACGAAAACGCACGCAGTGCCTTCGCGAAGCAGACCGGCGCCGCCACACCGCAGCAACAAGCAGAAAACAATCTGTTCTACGCCATGCGCACCGCCAGTGGTGTAGCCGCCATTCTGGTGGGCGCATTCGGAATTCTCGACGCGTTTTTGTGGTCACCAGGGCGCGCCGAAGCGCGGCACAAGTTGCGCTACAGCTTCATGCTTGCGCCTACCCAAACGGGCGCAGCGATTGCCGGGAGCGTTCGCTTCTGATGCAGCCTGCGCTGTCAGACTCGTCCGAAGTGCAGATCGATCGTTATCTGCTGAAGGGCGTGCTGGGCGAAGGCGCCATGGGCCGCGTCTATTTGGCTTACGATCCCAAGTTCAATCGCGAAGTGGCAGTGAAGATCATTCGCGAGTCGATGATTGACGACGAACGCGTGCGCAAGTGGTTTCACCGCGAAGCGCGCGCCATGGCGCAGTTGCAGCATCCTGGCATTGTCGAGGTGCACGACTATTCGGGCAACGAAGCGCGTATGCCGTACCTGGTCATGGAGCGATTGCACGGTCACACGCTCAAAGACGTGATCGAGGCACGAGGTGTATGCCCGCCGCTCGTGCTCTGCGAGCTGGCGATACAACTGGGCCAAGCGCTCATGCACGCGCACAGCCAAGGCCTCATTCACCGCGATCTCAAGCCAGACAATTTGTTCGTCGAGCCGAGTGGTCGCATCGTGATCACGGACTTTGGTTTGGCACGTGCGCAAATGAACGTAGACCTTGGCGCGTCGCTCGCGAGTATGGGCACCGCCGTCGTTGGCACGCCGCTCTTTCTCTCGCCTGAAGCGATCCACGATCCCAAATCGGTTGGTCCGCCGAGCGATCTCTACGCGGTGGGCGTGATTTTGTACTACTGCGCCTCGCTGAAGCTCCCGTTTGGCGGGGATGATCCCTTTCAAGCGCTGAGCCGAATCCTGTCTGGTCAGCACGCCAAGATTCACACCCATCGCAAAGATCTGCCCGCCGCTTTGTGTGACGCCA
>JBIKMD010000947.1:0-2912 GCA_044359465.1 Myxococcota bacterium | reverse complement strand
GCTCGCGCCAGTACGATCCCCTGCTCTTCGACCAAGTCGATCGTCGGGCACGCGATTGGCGCCAGTGGCGCGATTGAGCTGGCAGCGACCTTGCTCGGCATGCGTCACGGATTTTTCCCACCAACGCTCAACTACGAAACACCAGACCCGGCGTGCGCGCTAGACGTTGTTCCCAATCAGCCGCGGCCTGGCCAAATCCGTGTAGCCATGAGCAACAGCTTCGCGTTTGGTGACAATAATTGCGTGCTCGTCGTTGCGGCGCCGTGAGCGCGCCAAAGCTGCGTGTACTGATCGCGGCGGAATACGCGCGTCCTTGGCCGGGCGGCATCTCTGAACATGTCTTCCATGAAGCGCAGTATTTGAAAGCAGCAGGTCACAGTGTCTGCGTGCTCAGCGGCCCAGGAACGACCGCACAGGCACACGGACCGGGCATTGAGGTCATCCCACTTGCGCACGCCGCAACGTTTGAATCGAACGGTGCGGCATCACGGCTTTCGTTCGGCCGCGCGTTGTTTGGTCTTCGCGCACGCCTTGCCACTTACGATGTTGTGCATGTGCACGCACCCCTCGATCCCATTCTCCCGCTTGCCGCTGTGCTTGCCGCGCCTTGCCCAGTCGTTGGAACCTTTCATGCGAGCCACGGACCCGGCGCTTTGTGGTCTGCGCTTTACGGTCGCCTATCGCCCCTAGCAGCCCTTGCGGTGAAAAAGCTCACGGCTTCGATTGCGGTCTCCGATGAAGCTCGCCGTTCGATTGCTTACTATCAGCCGCAGCTGGCGCTTCGCTGCATTCCGAACGGAGTGGATTGCGCTAGGTTTGCGGGCCCTCTGCGCGCCGCCCGCGCTGGTGCGATCATCACTTTCATTGGCCGCCCAGATCCGCGCAAAGGACTTGCGCACCTGCTCCGTGCATTCGAGCGCATGACGCGCGCAGGTCTCACGGCTGAACTGCGCGTGATCGGGGTCGACCAGCTACCCTCCCACGACTGGGCTTTGCTTTCGGAGCTGGCGCGCACACGCGTTCACTTGCTCGGTTACGTGCACCCAGACGCGATCGCCCACGAGCTTCGAGCCGCGGACATTCTTTGTGCGCCGTCCACACATGCCGAGAGCCAAGGCATTGTGTTGCTCGAGGGCTTCGCAGCTGGTGTTGCGGTGGTCGCCTCCGATATTCCCGGTTACCGCGATGTGGTGGATCATATGCACAACGGTGTCCTGTGCCCACCAGCGAATGCCGAGGCGCTTGCGAACGCGCTAAGCGATCTTCTACGAGACACAGACAAGCGACTTCGGCTTGCAGCGGCAGGTCTTGAAGCCTCGAAACGTTACGATTGGTCCGCCGTTGGCGCGCAAATCGAGCAGTGCCTACGCGCCGCAGCAGAGACGCGCCCGCCCTTGCAATCAGCACTGAGCTGAGAGACGTCCGCGCGCTGTGGCGAGAGACATGAGACGATTCGACGGGTTGAAAGTGACGATCGTCGCGGCGCTGCGCAACGCGAGTGATCCCCCGTATCGTTTTCGCTGTGTGCATCTACTCGAACAGCTCGAGGCACTCGGTGCGAGTGGCCGTATTGTTGGCGTCAGGGATCATGCGGCTCTCGAAGCTGTTCAGAGCGCCGATGTAGTGATTTTGTTTCGTTTGCCCTGGTCTGCGGCCGCAAACGCGCTGGTGAGCGCTGCGCGCAAAGCGCGTCTGCCGGTGTTACTCGATGTCGACGATCTGATTTTTGATGAAGCAATGTTGGCGCAAATGCCGTTCGTGCGCTTGCTACCACTCGCGGAACAGCTCGACTACCGCGCGCATCTTCGTGCGCTCGAGAAGACGTTTGCGCAGGTCGACGGTTGCATCGCCGCCACACCGGCCATTGCGCAAGCAGCAGCAAACAAAGGGAAGACGGCTGTCGTTCACAGGAACGCGCTTTCCGCTCGCGACCAAGTGCGTGCCGAGGTCATTTCGCGCCATAAGCCGCCGCAGCAGCCCATCGTCGGCTATTTCTCTGGTTCGAACACCCATGACGGCGATCTAGAGTCGATCGCGGCGCCGCTCGCGCGAGTCCTCGAAAGAACACCGCAAGCGCAACTGCTCATTGCAGGGTTCGTCCGCTTGCCAAGCCAATTGGCTCCGTTCGAGCAGCGCATTTCTTTTGCGCCGTTTCTTCCCTCCGCCGTCTATCCGTGGTTGCTCGCACGCTGCAGCGCCGTGGTCGCACCGTACGAACAGATCACACGTTTCGTAGAAGCCAAGAGCGCAGTCAAAGTGATTGAGGCCGGTGTGGTTGGTGTTGCCACGATCGCCTCGCCCTCGGGTGAATACCTCAGGGCCATAGAACACGAACGGTCTGGGTTCATTGCCCGTACGGATGCCGACTGGGAGCATGGCATCCAGCAACTTCTTGATGCCAATGCCAGCGCTGAGTTTGGGCGGCGCGCGCGTGAGAAGGTGCTCGCAGAACATGGCGCAGCATCTGCTGTTAGCAGCCTGTCTCTCGCGTTGAGCACACTTGGCAATGAGCTCGAGAGTCTATCGGAACGCAAACGCGGGCGCAGTGGTCTCTGGACACGCATGCGACGAGGCTCACCACCACGTGTTTCGAGTTACCCGAGTGAGGCATTGGCGACCGCCTACAGCGCCGATCTCACGTTTGCGCTCCAGCGTGGACGCCCCCCGGGCGTGGACATCATCGTTCCCGTCTACAACGCATTTTCCGAAACTAAACGGTGCCTGGAAAGTGTGCGCAAACATGCACCAGCCGAGTGCCGAATCGTCATTGTGAATGACGCGAGCACCGATCCGCAGATCGCCCCCTGGCTGCGCGACTTCGCGGCAAGCGACGCTCGTGTGGTGTTACGCCACAACCCAGAGAACTTGGGGTTTGTCGGCACGGCCAATGCAGGCATGAGAGAAAGCACCGT
>JBIKMD010000948.1:0-2912 GCA_044359465.1 Myxococcota bacterium | reverse complement strand
CGAAGATCTGGAAGCACGCAAGGGCATCACTAAAAAATAGCGCTACTCAAAGTCCCATGAAGCTGAGGACTGAGCCCATCACGTCTGACGCTGAGGTCTCGAGCGCTTCAAAGGGAAAGCCGAACACCACGATCTTCGCTGGACCGTCGAACGAGATCGCGGCTGCGCCCGCGCTACCACCCACATACATCAGCTCTGCTTTTGCGCCTTTTTCCGGCGCAATGATGTCTGGATAACCCACGTCGATCGTCGCAGGTGAGTTGAAGCCGAGCTCTACACCATCCGAGGCAAACAGGCCTGCGGCGACGGGTGTAACGGTTCGCGTATTGGCAGTGTCCGCAACGTAAGACGCGTGAAGCACCTCGCGCACGAACGTTTGATCGTCCGGGGTCCCTTTGAGATCGAGATCCCACAGCAGCTCCGAGCCCGAAATGAAGAAGTGGACGCCTTGCGCGATCGCATCCGTGATCGCCCTCTGCTCAGCGGCGTCTAGTGTGACGTGTGTTGTCGATTCTTTGCCTAACTCCCAGAAGACTGCGGCGTAGTCAGTCAGCTGCACGGATTCGGTGTGGCGGACGCTATCGAAGCTCCGTGCGCCAAAGGCCTTGCCGTAGGCAGTGAGGAAGTCGTGACCGCGCCCGAGCGGATTCGTCGCTTCCGTTTGCCAACGATCGAAACCTTCGACCACCAGTAGGGTCGGCTTCTCCGCGCGTGTTGTTGCCATGAGCACGCTCGATGGTTCGCTCATGCCAGCAGCATTCACTGCAACGACGCGTGCGTAGTAGGTCGTATTTGGCGTGAGCCCTGCTGCCACATGGCGCGTACCGGTGATGCTGCGTGCTTGGTTGCGCTCCCAGGTGACACCGTCGGTCGAGAGCCACAATTCATAGCTACTCGCGCTGGGAACGGAGTCCCATACAAACGCGATGCGACCGTCACCAAGCGTACGTGCGCTGCGAAACGACGGGGGAGTGGGGCGCTCCCCTAGCATACGCCTGTCACGCGCAACCGCGGCGACGATGTCATCTTGCGCGCCACGCGCCGTGGAGACAGACGGAACGTCGTTCATGAGGATAGAGACGAAGTAGCGGTGGCCGTCGTACGGATGGAAAAGTACCCCAGACAGGCAACTCACGTTGTTCAGCGTTCCTGTCTTACCGAGGAACCGCGCGTCGGTATCCGGATCCTGCATGCGAGCATTCAGCGTACCGATCACGCCGCCAATGCTCATGGTGCGCAGCCAGCTTTCACCCACAGGCCGACGCAGCATGTAGTCGAAGAGCTCCACCACTTGGCGCGCGGTGACCCTGTTGTCATGCGATAGACCGCTGCCATCATAGAGCTCAAAACCCGTGGTATCGATCGCGATGCTGCTCAGCCATTCCTTTGCTGCCGCCGCACCTTCCGCGTAGCTGCTACCGCCGCGCAGCGTATAGCCATTGTGGCGCGCGAGCATGTCGGAGAACTCATTGTTGCTATACACGTTGACCGGATGCGCGGCCGTTCGGAGTGGGCTCGAGCCGCGATGAAACAAGGGTGTTGCGCCCGCCGGAGGCATAAAGCTTGCGGTGGTTTTGGTGGTGCCTACTGTGATGCCGCGATTGGTAAGGGTTGTTGTGAGCAGCGCTGAAGCGGTCGCACGCGCTGCCGTACTATCGAGCGTGCCGAGCGTTTCCCCTTCCACTAGGAAGTCACCGGCGATGTTCAGTGCGGCGATGTTTTGGATCCCCTCAGCCACGATGCGATCGGCCAGGCGCTGCGCTACGAACGCTTCGTTCGAGTAGAAGTCCGTCGACCAAGTAAAGTCGTGCTCTCCAATGACGGTGAGTGTTGCCACACTGCTGCCGGAGCGGCCCGTCGTCAGTACGCGCACATCGAGCTGATGCTCGTCTCCCAAATTGTCGAATGCCGTCGCTGTGGTGAACAGCTTGGTGTTGGATGCCGGCTTGAGGGGCGCATCTGGGTCGTGCGCGTAGACGACTTGGCCGTTTTCCGCGTCGACGATGTAGACAGTGGTCGTCCCGTTCGCAGTCGCCATGGCGGCTTCAATGTCCGAGGCAATGGCAAGCAGCGCACCTGAGGACAGGGGGCCGGGTGTCATGAGAGGGGTGAAGGGGTCGCCAATAGGCGCTGCGGTGGGACCTGTTGGTCCAGACGGGGCGTCTGAGGGCTCTGACGGGACTTTGGGATCACTGTCCGTTGGGGTCTGCCCCTGCGGAACAGGTATTTCCTCAGTCTTTTCGCGTGGGCTCTGACATGCTGCGCACAGACAAAGCAGCGTGAGCAATGGATACTTCATTCGCGCGAGTCTCTTTGTCCTCCCTGGGTCAGCGCCGCCTAGCACGATTCCCAGCAAAAAGACTCAGAATTCATGTGCGCAAAGCTGACGGCTTACAAGGACGCAAGAATCGCGTCCGCAGCGCGAATCCCGTCCACCGCGGCGCTCATGATGCCTCCCGCGTAACCAGCGCCTTCGCCAACGGGATAGAGGCCGCGCAGGGTGGGCGACTGCATGTCCTCGCCCCGGACAATGCGCACGGGTGATGAGGTCCGCGTTTCTACGCCGAGGAGATACGCTTCGTTCGTGATCAGGCCGCGCATGCGATGGCCCCAATGGCCAAGCGCAATACGAAGCGCGTCATTGACGAAGGCTGGGTAGATGTCATCGAGCGAGCCCGGGGTGACGCCAGGGCGGAAGCTGGTCTGTTCAATCGTTTGTGTGGGCTTCTTGTTGAGAAAATCAGTCACACGCTGTGCGGGCGCGCGAAAATCGTTGCCGCCTCGCGCGTAGGCCGCACGTTCTGCTCGACGCTGAAAGTCGATACCGGCGAGGACCCCTTCGCTTCCGCCCCAGCCGAAGTCGTGCGGCTCCACGCTCACGACCATGGCACTGTTTGCCCATGGGCTCGAAC
>JBIKMD010000946.1:0-2915 GCA_044359465.1 Myxococcota bacterium | reverse complement strand
CTTCCATGGCCAGTAGCGCCTCACCAAGACCGCAATGGGTAGGTGCATGCGTCTGGTCGAGCGACAACGCTTTACCAAACGCTTGTACCGCTTCTTCGGGCGCACCCGCTTGCAGCTGCGCAAGCCCGTACGCGTACGCATGGTTCGGGTTCTTCGGCTCGCTCTTCATTGCAAGCGCGAGTACCTTCAAGGCCTGTTTGGCGTGCCCACTTCGCAGCAACAGAAGCCCGGCGCGGCTGCGATCCATCTTCTTCATTTTGCCAGCACCTTCGCCGCAAAATCGAGCAAACAATGGACGTAGTCATCCGCGCCGCCACGAGCGCCCACCGGAATCGCCGCGTTCGCTTTCGTGCTGAGCGCCGCGAGGTCCTTTCGCAGCTCAGGCGTGATTGCAGGTAGCTCCGCGACCTTGTCTAGCAAGCGATGCAGATCCCGCGTGAGTGTTGTTTGCTGCGCGTTCAACTTTGCGCGTGCGTGCGTCTCTTCTTGCAGAAACGACAGTGCACCTTGCAGCTCAGCTTGCGTCATCAATTGGGCACCTCAGCGATCGAGCGGCCGAGCGACTCATAGTAGAAACGAATGATCGGAAGCTCTCGGCAATAGCGGAAGTTGCGCATGTACGCGCTCGACGGGCTTCCGCCGTATTCCCGAGGCACTTGCATCGCGTATTCCATCAACGGCTCGTCCATGCCTTCCAAGTTGTACACCTCGGCGTTGGTACCGTAGCTCGTAATCTCTCCGTCTGCACGCTCCACGCTTGCGAGTGATGCGCGACCTTCGCTGTCCTCGACGAAGCAATAGCGCAGCGTTCCATCAGCAGAAGCAAAGACGTGACCGGTGAGCGTTCCATTGCCTCCATTGATCGCGGCATAGCGGGGGTTCTCATAGGTAAAGGATGCTACTTCGTGCGACAGATTCGGCAGCAGCCCGGGCGGCATCGAAGAGATGTCAGCCAGCGCTGCCGGATTCACGCCGGTGCCACCACCCCCAGTGCGAAGCTCCGGTGCCACACCTGGTCGTCGCGGCCACAGTGGCGCTGTGGCCATGTGGACCTGTTCGCCATAAGAATCGGCGATGAAGCCGCGCTCGACGAGGCCATAGAAAAGCCTACTAGCGGGACTCGCGGGATCGCCCGGTCTCACTGCGGGCGCGGCGCCGGTCTCTGGATCACGAAGGGGTATTGGTCCCTCGGCGGACATCCGATGCAGCTCCATTGTGACCTCGATCGGCATCATCGTGTCCGACTCGCCGATACCTTTTCCGTAGTGCGCATCGTTGAATGAGAAGGGGCACACCCTCCACATTGCTTGGGAGTTACTGCGATACAGGATGTGTGCCTCGGCGACGCCATCGCGCTCGATGAACGCCACTACGCCGAGACGCCCGCTACCGAGATCAAAGGGCTCCGATAAGTGAAAGGTGACCCCGTTGACCGTCATCGACTCCACCGGCATGGCTCCGGCTGTCGCGATCATGGCGGGTGTGACTCGGCCGAATGCGCTGTCGCTTGGACGCTCAGGAAATCTTGCGCCGCCTACGATGCGGGTTGCCGACTCAGGGCTCAAGGGCGTGGTGCGCGGAGCGGCTACCTCGGGAAATGCGTCTGCGCTGACGCCCGTTGCTTCGGTAAAGAGGCGCAGCGCTTGATCTCGAGGAATGCCTCGGCTGTCGCACGCACGCACAAACGCGTCTCGTCGCGCTGAGAGCGCGGGCACGTCAATTGGCACCGCCGCGCTGCTGAGGTCCGCGGGGCGCATGGTGCCGGTCACTTCTCGCGGAGCACCTACGTCAAAGCGCAGGCCTTCGGCGCCAGGCGTTGTCTCCGCATACAAGCGCACGGCTTCGCCAATTTCGGCGAGCGCGTCGCGCAGCTGCGCCTGAAGCTCCGCAGGCATTGGGCGCGGGCCAGACATGAGCGCGCTCATGGCACCGTCAGCGCCGCGAAACAGCTCCACGCTCATCCCCAGTCGCGCGAGCCGTTGACTGAAGATCGCGCGTGCTGCGTCGACGTGCTCAGCGGCAACGTTCGTCGCCGATGCCTCTACGTACGACGCGCTCGTCCTGCCCGTTCGCACGCTCGCGATGGCGCGCGCTAGTGACGCGCGTGGCGCAACCGCGCCTTCCGAGGGTGGCCACGCCACATCGAACAGCGCCCTTGCATCCGCGTCTGAGAGCTCCGTCGCATCGCTGAAGCGGCGCGCACCCACCTCTCGCTCAGGCAAAAGTCCGCGTGTGTCGACAACGGTGACTGGAAGTGTCGCAAGCTCCTCTGGCGTGATCGGCACTAGCGCCGAGTCATCGCCGATAGGCGTCAGTGCATAACCTTCGTCACCGTGCGTGACACGGTAGCGGGTGCCCACGACTTCAACGACCTGACCGAGCATCCCGGAGAGCGTTGGTGCAGCCGGTGCTTCTGCTGCAACTGGCGCAGCGCTGGCGGCTGGCGCAGCGCTGGCAACCGCGATTACTGGTGCTGGAACAATCGGTGGAGCGGGTAGGGTGCGGGTGAAAATCGCTCTCGCTTGCTCTACTGTTGCCGCAGCTGAAAGCTCGCGTAGTGCGCCGACACGCGCTGTCATAGGCTCTAGGCGAAGCGCGCGTTGAAGCTCTGCACCCAAGCCTGCCGCGACAAGCCTTGTGGTGAGCTGATTCGCGAGTGCATTGATGTCGTCACGCGGGCCAAAGGAGCGATCGACAGCGCCTCGCAGGATTGATTCTCTCACGCTCGCCGCAGCCGTTGCATCTGCGCCCGTCAGCCGCGTGCCACGAGGCGGTAGCGGGGTTTCGCCAGCGCGAAGCCCATTCAATAATGCGACTGCTTCATCCGCGCTGGCGACGACGTGCACGCCGGGGATCGTCGACGCTTGCGCGAGCGCGGCTGCGTTCAGATTTGGCGCAACGAAGATCACCGGGAG
>JBIKMD010000945.1:0-2918 GCA_044359465.1 Myxococcota bacterium | reverse complement strand
GCGAGCTTGGCTTTGAACGCGGGAAGATCCTTTGGCGTCGTCCGGAGCCCCACAAAAACGAGAAAGAGCTCGCCTGCCCGCTTTTCGACGACCGCATGGTCTGCAAGCCATGGGTTCTTGAGGCCCTGCAAAAAAGCCTCGTGCGCCAGATCGTTCGGCCCCGGCACCTGCGCAAAAACGCCGAGCGAACGATAGACCTCAGCCACGAGCTTTGCGCGCGCTTCGTCTTGCTCGATGGTCGTCGATTTGCTTGTGGCGCTTTCAAACAAGAAATTGCCGCTGGTGACCAGGACGGGGTCACCATGCGAGCGCTTCTTGTCTTCCACGAGCTGCGCGAATTTCGCGATACCGCCAAGTGGGTTCGAGGTGCAGCCGCAAGGCGCAATATAACCACGCAGCTCGGTCGAAAGGATGACTAGGGCGCGATCGGACGTGACCCCGCCGCCAAGCGGCTCTACCTTCTTGGACTGGTTGCATGACGCAAGAAGACAAAAGAACAGCAAAAGACCTGGACGGATGTTTCTGGTTACCGCTACACTCATGCTCGTGGCCGACAAACCGCTGACTCCTTCAGTCGAACTTTCAACTCCTGAGAATCCACTTCCAGGCACGGAAGATACTCTGCCGAAAGAGTATCAGCGAGCAAGTCACGAGATCCTTTACGAGAGTATCATGAGCAGCGGCGGCGAAGCGTTTGGCACCCCGCTCGGCCCAGGCGTCACAACGCTCACTCAAAAGTCCGTGCGGCGATTCCGTAAGCGCGGTCACTTCTTCATCTCTACTTATGAAGAGATGAACAAACGGCGCAAAAATCCATTCACCCGTTCTGGCGCGTCCAACATGGTCCAAGAGTATAGCGAAGAGGCGATCGCCTACGCGAACAATCCGAGCCAATGGAAACGTCCTTGGTGGAAACGCCTGCTCGGAATCAAATAGCCTATGTTCGAAGACAACGTGCACAAAACCAGCGCCGAAGACGGCGCAGCAGGAACGTCTGCCCCTGATATCCAGGCGCCGCACCCCATTGTCTCGAGCAGCCCGGCCATGCGTAGCGTGTTGTCACTCATCACGCGCGTTGCCAGCAAACAAATAGACGTCTTGCTCCTTGGCGAAAGTGGAACCGGCAAAGAGCTCGTTGCCAAAGCGCTGCATCTGTCTAGCACCCGCAAAGAAAAACCATTCGTTGCGCTCAATGTCGCGGCCGTATCTCCTGAGCTGATCGAAGCCGAGCTCTTTGGCAGCGAACGCGGCGCCTACACGGACGCCAAACAAACCCGCATCGGGAAATTCGAGCTCGCTGCGGATGGTACGCTCTTTCTCGATGAAATTGGCGAGATGTCGCTCGAAATGCAGGCCAAAGTGCTGCGTGTGCTGCAGGAACGCGAGCTCGAGCGTGTGGGGGGCAACAAGACCATCGCCTTTCGCGCGCGGATCATTGCGGCGACCAACCGTGACTTGGAGAAAGCGGTCAACGAACGGCGCTTTCGTGAGGACCTGTTCTACCGGCTGAATGTGTTTCCGATTCATGTGCCACCTCTGCGCAAACGCCACGAAGACATCCCAGTCTTGGCAAAGCACTTCGCAGCGAGTGAGGGCAAAACGCTGCGTGGGTTTGCGCTGGACATTGCCCCTGAGGCGCTGACGCTGCTCACCGAGCACGCCTGGCCCGGCAACGTCCGCGAGCTGAAAAACACACTGAGCCGCGCCATCATTCTGACGCCGCGCCATACGCTCGAGCCAGAGGACTTGGCGCCGCTCCTCAAAGAGAGCGAAGCCGCCCGCGCTACCGAAAAAGTGCTCGAAGAACAGCCGCTCCTGACCCAGCCCGATTTCATGACCATGCCGCTCGAAGAGCTGATTCTGAAGCGGCTGCAACCCTTCGTCGCGAAATTTTGCGAGGGCCCAACCGGCGACCTTTATCAGCTCGTCGAGGCCCAAATGGAGCGGGCCCTGTTCCGCCTGGTCCTCGAACGCACCCGCAACAACCAGTTGCGTGCGGCAGAAATTTTGGGTTTGAACCGAAACACGTTACGCAAGAAGCTTCGCGAGCTCGGTCTCGAGACCCGCTGAAAGGAACAACCAGTGTCTGCAAGCAAAGAGCAGATCGCACTACTCAAGGGTGTGTACGGCATCGTCGACGAGGACGCCGGCATGGACATGGACGAACTGCTCGACGCCTACCTCACCGGTGGCGCACGAGTGATTCAAGTGCGAATGAAGACCGCGCCTCCACAAACATTCATTGAATGGGCGCGCACGGCACGCGACAAATGCGCGCAAGCAGGCGCACTTTGTATCATCAACGATCGGGCCGACATCGCAGCGCTGATCGAAGCAGATGGCGTGCACCTGGGCCAATCCGATGTTCCAGTTGCGGCAGCACGTTTGTTGCTGCCTCACGGAATCATTGGCCGCAGCACGCACAACGACCGGCAAATTTGGCTCGCGAATGCCGAGGGTGCGGACTACGTGGGCTTTGGTCCCGTCTTCAAACCCAAATCCAAACGCGACCATGAGCCACTCGTCGGTGTCAAAGGGCTGCTGAATGCAGTGAAGACCTCACCGCTCCCAGTCGTTGCCATTGGTGGCATTGCTTTGGACAACATCAAGCAGATTGTGGGCACAGGCTGCGCCGCGGCCGCGACCATCTCTTGCGTCGCCCAAGCTTGGCAACCAAAGGACGCCGTGCGCTCGCTCGTGCGCGCGTTTACTGTGCCTGCCACTACACCCCAGAGCCGAATGCTGTGACACGCGTCGTCGTCATGGGCGCAGGGGCCGTTGGCGCTACCTACGGCCTACATTTGCAACGCGGCGGTGCCCACCTCACCTTTTTAGTGCGCGAAAAATACGCGGACGAGGTCAGACGCGGCATTCGCATGTGGCACAAGGACGAGGCTTTCACGCTCGTGCCAGACGCA
>JBIKMD010000944.1:0-2919 GCA_044359465.1 Myxococcota bacterium | reverse complement strand
CTCGAGCGCACGGTCGAGTAGCGGCAGAGCCCGCTGCGGGCGGCGCTGTTCCAAATACAACTCTGCGAGATCGACTGCGCTCTTCACGTCATGCGGGTTCGAGGCAATCGTGATCCGCAAGCGACGCATACGGCCCGAACGCCGCAAGAGTAAATACGGATCCGGAAGCCATTTGCGTCCAAAGAACACCACCGGAACGGCAAGCAACAGCCACGGAAAACGCGCGAGCCAAGCAATGAGCAGCGGTGCGGCGAGCCACGCAAGATAGTAGCTGCCCCAGCTCATGCCGGTGGAGCGTGTGCGACTCACCCACCACAACAAACCCATCAGAAGAAACGGCGCAAAACCCATCAATTGACCAAGGAGCTGGGACTGCGTGGTTTCGTCGTCATAGTCACCGTAAGCGCCCATCATACCAATCTGCTCTGGCGCTTTGCGGTGCGTCACTTCGGTGTAGAGCGAACGCGCCGCTGCCCAATCGTTTGTCCAATCGCCTGAAGCACCCAGAAAAAACGTGTCCGACTCAAAGCAGTCCCCTGCCAGGATCAACATGGCGCCTACAATCGCTTGGTACTGGCGACCCTCGACTTCTAGCCGATTGACTTGGACTGAACGGATTGCGCTCTTCACCTGCGACCCAGCGATGCGCTCACCGGGAACGTTCTCCCCCGGGAACAAGAAGTCGTTCGGGGTTTGGTCTTTTTTGTCAGAAACAACAATCGAAGGAAGCGCATCGTCAGGCTGATACTGCTTGACGCCTACTGCCTCAGGACGCGCCTTCGCGATTGCCTCCATCTCACCAAGGCAGCGAGAGAGCGCTTGCGGATCGGGCCGCCGGTACCACGTCCAAGTGAAGGTCAGCGTCGGTTCGGCCGTCAGCAGTAGCAGTGGCGCAAGTAGTGCAAACACCCGCGCCGGCTAGCGGATCATGACGGAGAAAGAAATCACGAACGTTCATTTTTGCGCGTTCGATCGCTGAGCGCTATCACTTTAAGCTGATGCGCTCACTGTTCAAAATTGTGCTCGGTTTGCTGATCGGTTTGGCCGTCTCAGAAGCAGCTTTTTGGCTCCGCGACGCTGGCGCATTTCCCCATGTGAACTTCTACGAGGCGGATCCCGTGCTCGGTGCAAAGCTACGGCCGCAGGCAAGCATGCGAATCTCGTTTGCTGGAAACCCAGTGTCGACAATCACCACGAACACGCGCGGTTTTCGCGGCGACGAATGGCCTGCGCAAGCCACCGGCGAAACGATCATCGTTGGCGATTCGCAAGTGTTCGGCCTCGGGGTGAATGACGACGAGACGTTTTCTGCTAAACTGCATGCGCTCAATGCGGGTGTGCCCACCTACGGGCCGATCGAATACACGACGCTCGTCGAGCGTCTCGTCGCCGAACGGAAACCCAAAAACGTCGTCTACGTGCTCAATGTGGCAAACGACCTCTTCGAGCTCGAGCGCCCGAATACGTTGCGTCACGCGGTGTGGGACGGGTGGGCGGTCCGCAAAGAAGCGGCACCCACCAGTGTGACGCCGTTTCCTTTGCGCGGTTTTTTGATGTCGCAATCGCACCTGTTCTACGCCGCGCGTCGCTTATGGAACGACACGAGCACTAGCGATTTGGAGCTCGCATCAGAAGGCACTTGGAAGGATTTGAGCGCCGAGGCGCAAACCACGACACTTCCCAAAGAGGCGGCGTCCGAAGATCAGAAAGCCAAGTTGCAAGAACGGATGGCGCTCACCAAAACACTGAGCGATCTTGGACTCAAAATCGAGTCGCGCTTCGTCACCAAACAAGACGATCCCAACTTCGCCAAAACAGCAAAAACACTGGCAAAGTACGAGGGGAACGCCAGCGATATTCTCGTGAATCGCTACGCAGAAGCGGCGCGACCGGTGAACGCTACGGCCGCGCAACTCTTCATTGCCGCGCTCCACATGGATGCGAACGACGTCATGCTGCGCGAGCTAGCAGACAAGTCTCAGGACCAAGAGTTGCGCAAGGCGCTCGATGAACGCAGAGCGCTTCGGCAGAAGCTGCGCGAGCTCACGGGTGCCGCGCCCTCTGCCGAGCCGCAGAGCGCAGCGCTCGACCGTATGCTTCAGCGCACCAAGGCAGCATGCGATGCGCATGGGGCACGCTTGCTCGTGGTAGCACTCCCACTCGACGTACAGGTCTCGAGCGACGAGTGGCTCAAGTACGGCGTTAAACCGATCGATCTTGCTTCCACACGCGTGCTGCTCTCGAACATCGTCGCTCGCGCCGAGCTAGCCGGCGCTTCGGGATTGGATCTCACGCAGGCGCTCCAGCAAGCTGAGCCCGGCGTGTTCTTCAAAGGCGATTTACACCTGACGCAAAAAGGCCACGCTGTTGTGGCCACGAGCATTGAAGCCGCGCTCGCGCGTCCACCCAAAGAACGGGACATCCTACCCGCAGGACGCAGTCTCATGCCGACGCATGCCGAGTGGGTAGCAGCATCGGAGAACCTGGTGACCGGATCAACGGCCGCCCACTGCGTGACGAAGCTGGTGCGTGAGTGGCTACGCGTCCAGTGCCAGTATGCACAGGATCTCTCGCCTTCTGGGGTCATGCTGACGGAGGGTGGGCACGGTGACGCCATCGTGCACGGCGGCAGAGGGAATTACGCTACGTTGATCGCTCCGATCATGGAAGGCGACCAGTTGCGCGCACGTTTTGGCTGGGAAAACAAAACGGGTCGTGAGCTCCGGGTCGATTGGCCAAACGGCGGGCAAGCAAGCATGCGCTTTTCAGAACCAGACAAGTCCTTTTACGTGAGCACCTACGGACCACAGAGCCTCTACGCCAAGGTGGATTTGTACGGCGACTACGTGGATCCACGTTGTAAAAACGACGCCAGCCTAGAATGCAGGCTCGACAGCGGTTTAAATGCGCCAAAATGCA
>JBIKMD010000943.1:0-2923 GCA_044359465.1 Myxococcota bacterium | reverse complement strand
GAGCGCAGGTCGTTGTAGCCATAGTCGTCCGCTGGGTCCGCGTTGGCGTTGTCTTCGTAATAACGCGTGCTGCACAGCTTGACGACGCCGTCTACGTCGCGTTGCTCCACAGCCAACTTGTACGCGCCAATGACGTCCAGCACGCTGCGGTTTTCTTTGGTGTCTTCGATCTTGGTGCCGGCGATCATGGTCGGCGCGCACGCGGTGAACGAAATAAGGAGTAGTGCGGCGAATTTCATAAAGTAGGCCCTACCATGTCTGATGTTGTTCATAAAAGCGCGCGCGCTCCAAAGATTCTGCGACCGCGCGCTGTTCTAACGGTGAGCGGGCATATTTCCGCATGGCGTCTGTAAAAGTGGCGTAGTCGGCGGCTGCGCGCAGGCGAATAGCGCAATCGAAGAGCAGCCGGGTGTGTTCGAAGCGGGCTGCTTGAGGCAGACGGTCCGCCGCTGTGTTCGTTCCGTAGCGCCAGGCGCGCGCAAAATCGCCGTTCATCATGAAACGACGTGTCAGCAGGTAGCCAATGATGGGGTCGTCGGGCGTCCGATGGAACGCTTCTTCTAGCGAAGTCAGGGCGCGCTGGGCGTCGAGTGAACCATCGAGCGCTCCGATCACGGAGGACGCGTCGTTTCGGGAGAGCAGAGCTTGTTTTAGCTGCAAGCGGCGAACGTCTTCCGCTCTGGTCATCTGGGTGAGCGCCGAGGCGTAGAGGGGTCCGGCCTCCGCAACGGCCTCTCTGGCCACCAAACGATCAGCGAGCTGCTCCTGAAGTCGAGCGCGGGTAGGGGAGGATACGTCGCTGGCGATGAGTTTCGTTGCCTCTGTCTCGAATCGTGCCGAAGCGGAGGGCGAGCGCATGGCTCGCCGCCGGTCGAGGTCTAAGGACAAGAGCGCGATGGACGCGTCACCAGGATCATCGGCGCGCATGTGTTCGTAGATCTCGCCGGCATCATCGAAGCGCCCGCTCTCCACGAGCTGCGCGGCGCGTGCCTTTCTCTGCGCGAACTCGCGACCGCACACGCGGGCATATAGCGCACGCTCTTTGAACTGCTCGGCATAATTTCGCGCTGTCAGCGGATCTACTGGCTGCGTTTTCAAGAACGCCTCGTAGGCGTCGATCAGCTCGCCCAGGGGCTCATCGACAGCCGCCTCGAGCGAGCCGCGCTGATAGGCTTTTTTGAGGAGCGCAATCCCTCTTGTTTGAGCGAGCCAGGCACAGAACGCTCCAGTTGCAGTGTAGGCGCGCGCACCCGAGTCGACGTAGAAGCCAACACCGAGCAGCGTGCGAAGATTGGGTAGTTTGCCGAGGGATTGCAGCGCGGCCATGCTCTCGAACAAAACCGAATCGCGATCTTCGGCGAGCGCAACAGCGACGCCTTCGACGAGCCCCATGTTCGGCACTACTGAGAACGGCACACCAAACGGATTGTCAGACCACAAACGCGCAAAGCTGTGGACCAATTCATGCGCCAGCGAAGGCATTTGAATGTCAGACGCGAGCACGTGCACTTCGCGAGTGCTCGGCCGCGCAAAGTTGGTGTATTTTGCTCCGAGCAAGCGCTCTTTGAGCTCCGCCGATTCGTAGATGAAGACGTGTGTGGGTTCTGCAACGAGCTGCTGTGCGATCGTTTGATCCGTGCCGGCAATCTTCTCCGCGATGAGCTGCGCTGCACGTTCGGCTTCGGGCCACACGTCGCCAATCTGTCTCTCGATGGCCCCGCCTGGCGCAAAATGAAGCACCAAGTGGTCTGTCGCTACCGTTCGGCTCAAGGCCTCATGCAGATCGCTTTTGTGCACTTCGAAACCTAACCGGCTGCCGCTGGCGTCTATTCCGATGGCGACCACCAAGCTGAGGAGCGCGGCGCGACCTGCATCAGCAAAACGCCACGCGTAAAGCGCGTAGGCGTAGAGCAGCGTCATCAGTTGATGCCAATAGAGCGCATGCGGAATCGGCAGTGATTCGTCGTAGATGCTGCCGGCGAAGAAGCCAGCGAGCACCGAGTACGCACGCATGGAGGGGCCCACGAGGACGCTCGTGATGACGCTGCCGGCGGTGACGACCAGTATGCCCACATACAGCGCGAGGCCTCGCTTTTTCCCAAAACGGTCTAACAGTGCGTGCACGAGCACGAAGGCAAACAGGGCTTGTGGCAAGGTGTGGACGATGTACCACTCGGCGCCTTCCGCGATGTTGCAGTTCTTTACGCGCAGCGCATTGACGATCAGCGCAACGAGCGGCAGCGCGAGCGCAAGTGCGTGCTCCGCAGGCGAGCGCTGAGCAAAGAGCACAGCACCAAACGCTACGAAGAAGAGCAGCGCACCGTAGCTCGCTTCATAGCCGAGCACGTGCGTGACGGGAGACAAACAAAGCGCAAGCGCGACGAGCGCAACGAACACAAAACGCATGGAGCGGCGTGCATAACATTTCGACCACAAAATTCTTGGCACTGAACACAGGTTCAGTTATGGTCTGCGCATGTCACAAACGGTGAAACGCTATTTATTAGATGCTTTGGCCGAACGTGCCTGCCGCGAACACGCGTTGTCTGACGCCCTCGTGAACCCAGATCCTCGCGCTGCCGCCGTCGCTGCGCTCGAACCCGTGCGAGATGCCGTGCAATCCCTTGTGCGCAACGTGCAGCGAGAAGGCATCGTCGGCAGTGACAAGTTTTGGCAAGCGCTCACAGAATTGGACGCACTCGTGGGCGGCACCATGGCCAAACCGGTTGTCACAGTCGCAAGCGAACGCCGCCAGTCACGGTGAGCCTAGGCTAGGCGATCAATTTTCGTCTTGAGCTCAGGAAGCATGAGCGCGGGTTTGGTGGCGACAAGCGAGTGATACAAGAGCTGCGTCGAGAGAATGCCAACAACCGCCATGTTGTCGCTGTTGCTGAACTGCGAATCGTCTTTGCGCGTGAGGCAC
>JBIKMD010000942.1:0-2924 GCA_044359465.1 Myxococcota bacterium | reverse complement strand
AGTGACATGGAATGTAGCAGCACGAAAGCGTGCATCTTCAAGCAAGTGCCAACCAAAGACGTAGGCGAGGCATGCACCAAAACCGACCTTTGTGCGACTGGCACCTTGTGCGCGGTTGGTGTTTGCTCGCTCATCTGTAAAGCAGATTCCGACTGCAATGAGGGTGAAGTGTGTCAAAGCGTGAGCGGCGCGAAGAAGGCTTGCATTGCCGTTCCGCCAACCGTGGATGCGCAAACGACCGGCGCATTAGGCGCGACCGGCTCTACCGGTTCTGCAACGGCGCCCAAAGCTTCGACGTCGACCACTCCTACTGCCGCGGCTGGTTGTAGCGCGAACGGGGAAGGGTCGTTCTCTGCGTTCTTGTTGACCGCTGCTGCATGCTTGTTCGCCCGTCGCCGCCGCGGCTGAGGTCCCTCTGGCCGTTTGTCGCGCTGGCGCAGGTGCTTGGCGCGATACTCAGGTCGCACCCTCCGATACATTGATTGGAGGTCACTATGTCTTGCACGGTTACGTTATCCCCTCGCTTCAGCATCGGCGGCGGTGTTTCCCTCAGTGAAAACAAAGCAGACACCGGTGCCGCGCTGAACGCAGCGGCGAATGTGGGTGCGTTTAGTTGCAAGGTCTATGACACTGTCTCGCTCGTGGCCCGGCCTATGGTCTCTGTGGGCGTCGACGTGGTCGCGCCTACCCGAACAGAACCTGGTGCTCGTCCTTGGATCGGAGCGGGGCTTCAAGCCGGCGTGTCTATCGCACCAAATGGAACGCTGATGCTTCCCTTTGAGCTCGCGGCGCATGCCTCCGTCACCTCGCGCGGCGGCAGGGTGGGCGGCTCGGTGAGCGCCATGATTCTGCCGGTTTTCTCTGTCTACGCGGACTACACGGCGGACATCGCCAGCTTTGGGCGCGCACAATCTGTGCTGTCGCATCAGATCAGCGCCGGCATCAGACTGGGCTGGTAAGCTACTCACTATAGAGCTTGCGGAAGTTTTCGAATGCAGCGCCATCCCATGGCGCAAATGCGCTGATCGATCCTGTGGCCAGATCTGCCCGCGCTTGTGATGCACTCTCGCCGGCATCCCGGTCCAAATTGAACAACGCGCGCGTCAATGCCTGCCTTCGCTCGGGCTCGAGCCCTCCTCGTACGAGAACAACATCCGTGAGTAAGCCGTCGTACTTTTCAATCTCGATGAGCTCTATGGTTGGGTTGCGTTCACGAAAACGCTGAATCGCTCCATCGAAACTGGCGGCTACATCCACGCGCCCGGCAGCCAGCAGCGCTAGTGCCTTGCTGTGAGAACCAGCAAAGACGAGCTCACTCAAATCCATGGCTTTAATTTCATGCTCGCGCAAAAGTGCCATGGGTGCGAGGCAACCCGAGACTGAATCGAAGCTCGTCACGGCCAAACGTTGTCCGCGTACGGCGGCTATTTCACGCGGTCCATCTTCCAGGGTGACCAGCGCGCCTGAGTAAGTGGTGCTGCCTTGGATGCGGACCTGCGCAACCGGTGTGATCTTCTCTTTCACCTCGGCTCCGCTCTCTTGTCGTGCCAGCACCGCGGCCGCCGTGCCCGCGGGAAGAATCGCCGCGTCGATGTAACCATGTTCGAGGGCGCCGGCGAGCTGACCGTAAGACTCTGCGCTCATGACGAAGGCCTGCGTTTGCAACGCATCTGAGAGCCACTCGTGCATACTGCCGTAGGTGCGATGCGTGTCATGCTCGGCGAGCGTAGGCGGCACACCAAAATAGAACAGATTCTGCTTTTGCCGCGCGGCAGGGTCTGCTTGGTCGTGTGTGATGTCAGCGACCTTGGTAATACGCGGCGACATCTGGCTGACAATGGCAACTGCCACGCCCACGAGCGCGACGTACACGCAGAGCAGGGCGATGATTGGACCGGTTCGGTTCTTCTTGTTCTGCCCCAAGGCGAGCCGTTCCTGAGGCGAGAGTGGCAGCACACGGTCTTGGGTTTCTCTCTCGACGGTCGACAGCGTCTTCCCAAGACCAAAGCTACCAAAGAGCTGCGAGAGTCCGCGCCAGATCAGATGGCCCGATAAGCCACCAATTGCTGCGAGCAGCAGATAGGTGTGCGAGTAGCTAGGCGGCAGCATACGAAAGCCCACGTAGCCACCAACAAGCACGCCAATGCCGCTCATCGCGTGCCGAGGCAGGTCTTCTGGCCGTACGTGCAAACTTGCAAGATACCCCGCTACTTTGCCCGTATCCGCCACGCGTTTGCGAAGCGAATAGATGATCGTTTCGTTCGGGCAGATGTTCACGCATTGCAGACAGGTGATGCAGGCATTGCTAACGACGCGGTCGAAGAGGTTCACCTCTTCATGCACGTTGATGCCTTGCGGACAGGTGGCCGTGCATTTGCCGCAGCTCAGACATGTATCCTGATCGAAGCCGTGGTTTCTGCGAATGCGACCGAACGAAAACGACGACGCCCGTTCCAGCAAATAGCCGGTTTCACACACCATCTTGCAGTAGGGCCGCGGTCCGAAAAACAGCGGCATGACGATGCCTACAACGATGAAGACCAAAAGCAGGTCGAGTGTGAAGAGGCCCGCTCTAAACGGAAAACCGAGCAGCCAAGGCTCACGAAAATGCAGGTCCACCTGCCAGAGCTTCACGGGTGCAGCGAGCAGTGGCATCACCGCGAAGTGTCCAACGATCAGGCAGGCGAGGGCAAAACGAACAAAGCGCGGCTGGGTGAGCGGACGCCGTAGCTTGACCTTGAACAGGCCGAGCACCTTTTCGCCGGCGTCCTGCATGAAGCCAATCGGGCAGAGCCAGCCGCACATGAAGCGGCCGAACACCATGGCGAGCAAGAACAAGCCGGCCCACGCAATGAGCGCTGAAGACACCATCATGTGACCCAGGCTGTCGTAGGCCATGAAGGGCAGTAGGTTGCCGAGCGGCC
>JBIKMD010000941.1:0-2928 GCA_044359465.1 Myxococcota bacterium | reverse complement strand
CGCCTGCTCCCGTCAACCGGCCAACCATCTTCTGCTTGAAAGCCTCTGAGTACCGTTTTGCCATCGTCGCCCTCGATTTTGCCTCTCGCACGATCGCTTGAGGCGACAACTCGGCTGACACAGGGGGACCGCAACCTGCATGGCTTGTCACTCCGCGTATCTGAACGGTCCGGGAAGGGAGGAGGATTGGTGGCCGCTACCCGATCCGAAAGGGCAGAAGCCTGCGCCATGAGTGACCTGGTGAAGCGCCGCGACAAGCAGGTGATCCGTGTCTCGGCGGCGATCTTGGTCGCCAACGTTTCTGTTGCGGTCTTCAAGCTCATCTATGGAGTCGCGTTTGGATCGATCGCCATCCAGGCGGACGGTTTCCACTCGCTGTTCGACGGCGTCAACAACGTCGTCATCATCGTGGCGATGACGTTTGCTGGGAAACCTGCTGACGCGAACCATCCTTACGGCCATCGCAAGATCGAAGTGCTGGCAAGCCTGTTCATCGGGTTCATGTTCGCTGTCATGATTCTACGAACCGCCTCTGACGCCGTCAGTGCGCTCATCGCGCACGAACAACGCGTGATCGCGCCGCAAGCGTATGCTGTGGTGCTCATCACCATCGCCGTCAACCTCGTGGTCACCGTCTCAGAGCACCTCATCGCCAAACGCCTGCAAAGCGACCTACTCCTTGCGGACGCACGGCACACGCTCTCCGATGTGATCGTGTCAGCCGCTGTGCTCGCGGGCGTTTCTTTGAATCGCATCGGCGTGCCGAGCGCCGACGCGATCTCCGCGCTGGTCGTCGTCGCGGTGGTCGCCTGGGTCGGCTATCGCATCGTGCGCAACGCCATCGCCGGGCTCGCGGACGAGGTGGCCTTGCCGGCGCCGTTGCTCCGAGCGGAAGCCATGACCGTCTCCGGCGTGAAGAGCGTCGAACGCGTGCGATCACGGAAATACGGAAGCGACGTCAAAGTCGACGTCGTCATCAAGGTCGACGCCGGCCTGACGATCCTCCGAGCGCATGCGATCGCCGATGCGGTTGAAGCTGCCATCGGAAAACGCTTTAGCGAGGTATCGGACATCTTCGTGCACGTGGAGCCCGCATGATGCCAACGTTGACCGTCCGCGATCTCGGATATGGCTACGATGAGTTCGGCCTTTCGAAGCGCGCGCTGCGTACGGCATTCGCCGTCGCGTGGCCGCTCTACCGGCTCTACTTCCGCGTGGCGAGCGAAGGCTCGGAGCACATTCCACGAAACGGCGCCGCCATTGTCGTGGCCAATCATTCCGGCGTGTTGCCGTTCGACGGGATGATGCTGTGCATGGACGTCGCCCACTGCGCCGGCCGCGTCGTGCGGCCCGTCGCTGATCACTTCGTCGCGGGCCTGCCCCTCGTCAGTGTCGCGCTGCAACGGATCGGCGCGGTTGGCGGCGCCGCTGGCAACGTGCGCGCGCTGCTCGAAGCAGGGGAATTGCCGCTGATCTTTCCCGAAGGGGTCCCTGGCATCGCAAAGTCGAAGAGCGAAAAGTATCACCTTGCAGCCTGGCGCCCGGGGCACGCGGAGCTCGCCTTGCGCGCGCGGGTGCCCGTGATCCCAGCAGCGGTCATCGGCGCCGAGGAACAGATTCCCTTCGTTAGCAATAGCAAGCTGCTCGGTCGTTTCGTAGGCACGCCGCATGTCCCGCTGCCCTTGCTGCCGTTTCCCCTGCCAGTGAAATACCGAATCCTCTACGGAGAGCCGCTCATCTTCAACGGCGACGCCGACGATCCAAAAGCAGTTCGAAGCGCCGCAGCGCAAACGCGCACCGCCGTAGAAGAGCTCATTGCGCGCGGGCTGAAGCAGCGCCGAAGCGTGTTTTTGTGAGCCGAATGAAATCTGTCTTGGTCACCGGTGCAACCACTCCGCTCGGCCGTCGCTTGTGCACGCAACTGCTCGCCGAAAACATCTCTGTGCTTGCGACGGCGATCGAGGACGAGAGCGCCGCGCGGTTGTTGTTGCCCGATCGAGTCCAGTACGCGCCCGTCGATTTCGCACGCACGCGCAATCTGCATGATCTCGTCTTTGGTCCCGTTCGCGAGCACAGCGTGGATACCGTCTTTCATCTCGCCACGCATCGACCGCTCGACGCCAAGGGGGAAAAGGCGCGAGTGGTTAACGTTGAAGCCCTGCGCGCGTTGCTTTCTTTCTGCGACGGGCACTCGTCGATCAAGCGGTTTGTCTATCGCTCGTTTGCCGACGTCTACCGGGTCGAGCAAAGGCTTCCGTCGCTCGTGTCGGAGGATCACCCGCTCGAACACGCCCCGGATACGCCACAGTGGCTACGCGATCGGGTCGAAGCAGACCTTCTTGCATGCGCGAAGATGGGAATGGCGCAGCTGCAAATCGTGGTGCTGCGGCTCGCCGATATCTTTCACGGCGGCACCGGCTCGCAGATCTATGACTACCTGCGCTCGCGCGTCTGCCTGCACCCCTTTGGCTTCGATCCGATGATCAACCTCCTCTCGCTCGACGATGCGACGAGCGCGTTGTTTCTAGCTGGCGCTGCGGAACAGGCCGAAGGTGTCATCAACATCCCGGGAGCGGACACCCTACCGCTCACCCTCGGCTTTCGATTGCATCGGCGCGTGGCAATCGGAGTACCTGGTCCATTGCTCTCGCCGCTCTACGCTCTGCGACGGCGCGTGCTAAAGAGCGACTTTTCTTACCGATTGAACCAAGGGCGGTTGCATTTCCCGGTGGTGTTGAACGGGAAAAAGGCTCGCGAACAGCTCGGCTTCGTTCCGCGTTGCTCAGCTCTGCAGCCGAATCGATCAGGAGAGACAGTCACCACGCACGATGAGCACGCTCCGGTCGGCCATGTTGACGATGCGACCGGCCGTCGTCCCTAACACGCGATCGAACGCGTCGAAGCCGTGCGAGCCGATGGCAAGTAGTG
>JBIKMD010000940.1:0-2938 GCA_044359465.1 Myxococcota bacterium | reverse complement strand
GACGATGTTGCCGGTCACCATGAAGTCCGCGCCAAGCGCGCCGCCAATCTCTGCCAAACAACTGATGTCGCCGCAGCCAAGTGAATCTTTCATTTTCTCGAGCGACAACATCTGCTCGACATCCTGACGCGAGATCGCCTTGAACGGCCCTAGCTCGTCCAGCGTTTGCGGAATCAGCGCCGTGAGCGACGCCAGCAGCTGTTTTTGCAGATTGTCGCTGCCGCGCACGTCCATCACAGCGATCTTGATTTTGCCCTTGTCTGCGGCAGGGGCGGTCAGCAGCAACGAGGCGAGTAACAAATGCGTCATCACGAAGCTCCGTTCACAATTCGAGCTCGCACAGGCCGTCTGTGCAGCTCACATAGATTCCATCGCCAACAAAAGCGATGCTTGGCATTCTAGCGGAAATAGAAACGCTGCGTGTGGGTACTCCCGCCTCAACGACGTGCACACGGTCACAGCTCTGGACGGCAAAGGCGCCTCCGGATCGTGCGAGCGCAAAACGCGTGCAACTGGTGGCGGGAAGCACGAGCGAACGAGTTTGAGCGCCCGTTGTCAAAGCAAAACACACGATGCTGCCCGCCTGAATGCCGCAAAGCTCACTAGTCGTAAGCACAGGCGCCTGGAGCCCTAGGTGCGAACGAACGACACTGAGTGCGTTCCGGTCGCTGCGCGAGACCAAGCTCACACCACTCAATGTTTCAACTGCAGCCAAGCCTGGCCCACGTGCGATCACACCATCGCTTCGTGCGGCGGCGGGCAAAACCACCAAACTTCCCGTTTGGCCATCATGCCGCGGCGCGAAGACGATTCCATCTTGGCCAGGCGGAACAGTCACACCCAAATACGTCGACGGTGTGCCGAACATGTTCATGTAGAAATCCACGACGGTCGCTACACGCAGGCTCGGTCCATCAGGCGCATGATCGTACGCAAACAGCAGCTCGGGGCCAGCAATCGAGAGCGCCGCCACGTTCGTCGGAATCGTGCCAGCGTCTTGGCCAAAACACAAAGGCGGCCAAGCACCACCGCCGCCAAGGGTTGTCGTCAAACATGGCCGACGCTCGCTACCTCCGGCAGGATCGTAAACACACGCCGCGCGCTCACCGTCGATAGCAACGGCACCGCACAAACCTGACGTGCCACCCACACCGGGAACGATAGTGCTGTCGACCAGCGACGCGGTGCTCAAACGGTCGCTTTCACCCACAAGCGCGCGCGCGCCGGACGCCGCGACGTTGAGGGTTGATGCGTAGCTTCGTTTGTACGTGAGTGCGCTTGTTCGCGAATAGCGCCAAACGCTGAGCCCAAGGCCGGCGTCAGCCACAGCAACATACGGTCCAGATACTGCTACGCCGCGTGCATCACCCATGGTCGGGAGCGACGCGAGCAAACGTTTCGCCGATGCGTCGATCATGCCCACGCCGTGTGGACTGCTCTGCGCAACAAAGAGCAGCGACCGCGCTGGCGCCATCTGCCAAACGCTTCCCACTTCGAAGATGGGAAGCGCCGACGCGAAGTCACTAGCGACTCCGGTGACCGCGCCAATGCCGAGCGGTCTCTCACGCAGCGGATTGCCGGTAGGCGCGGAATACAAACGCGGCGGCTCATGTAAGAGCGAGACCCCGGGCTCTTTGCCGAGCTGGCTAGACGCGCAAGACAGATTGCACCGCGGTGTGGAGGGCGTCGGTTCTGCGTGTGGATACGCGGGAAAGCCATTTCCGATCTCGCAGCGTGACGTGTCGTAAGTCGTCTCGAAATACAGCCGATCGCCAAAAGTGCCGCCGGACATACCGCTCTCTATGGACAGAATTCGACGTGCGGTATCACCGTATCCTCGCGCAGTAGGATTGCTGTCAGCGCGGCACACGTCTTCGTCGAGCACTTCGATCGTGTTCTGATTTTCACCATATGGGCGCAGCCGACGCAGCACGATGCCGCCGTTCGAAGTATCGTCGGCAAAATCTGGGATACCGTTGAAGGGCGTAGGAGCGTCGTCTGCGGTGCCATCTGCGATCCAAAGATAGGGCCATTCGAGGAAGAAGCCGTAGGCACAACCACCAGCGCCCGCATTAGTGAGGGATGCGCGATAAACGGAGCCGCTCAGCCCGGTGTCACGAAAGGCAATCACGGGCGCTGAAGGATTGACTACGTCGACAATAAAAAGATTCCCGGTGCCGCTCGCAATGAACAAGTAGCGGTCATAGATTTGGATCTGTTTGAGTGAAGTCGAACGCGCTTCACCTGCTGGAAATCCGCAGCCCACCTGCGACCATTCGTTCAGCTCCAGAGTACCGAGCGGCGTGGCAGCTCCACTCGCGAGGGCGGCGAGCGAAAAGGTCTCAATGACGGTTTTGAGCGCATTCTCGTCGGTCTTATCGACAGAGATTAGCACGATCAAATCACCGTCAGTTGCTACCGCACGCGCCTCTCTGTTCCCGGTTTGGGCATACGTAGACACGAGCTCAATCTGTAGTGGATTCGCAACGACAGTGGGCACCGCCGGTTGCGCCGATGCGACGCGGCCGCTCTCCTGCTTGGCGCGGTCCACTGCGCTCGCCGCCACGAACACGGATGTGCCGGGCGGCACTCCTGTCAGTGTGACTGCCTTCTGCTCTTTAGCGACAAAGATCGGCGAGGCGCCCTTAGCCGCAAACGCTCCGTCCAAACGGTCTGCGCTTGTTCCGTAGTAGATGTTGTACCCGAGCACGTCGTCGCTTGGCGACGCAAGCCAACTCACGCGGACATCACCATCTGTGAACTCAGCATGAACAGCCGCTGGCGGCTGCGGGGCGACATCGTCATGGAGCACGGCAACGAAATTTTCTTCGCTAACAAGGCTTCCGTCCACACTGCGGGTGCGAACGAACACCCTATTGGGGCGGTTGCGGTCGAGAGGCACCTGCAACACACCGTTCGTTGCTTGCACGTCCGTGAA
>JBIKMD010000058.1:0-10400 GCA_044359465.1 Myxococcota bacterium | reverse complement strand
CGCCATCGGCGTAATTGAACTCAGCGTGTTTGTTGGCCTCATGACCGCTGCATGGTTTGCGCTTCTTGCTTTCTTGATGGGCGACGAGGTGCGCTTCGACGAACTACGGGTCGAACGAAGACATCCATTTCGCAAGACAATGCGGACTGCGTTTGCTGACGTCGACACACTGGAACTGCGATCGTCGGTTCGGTTGCAGACGCGGCAGCTCGTCGCGTCAGCGGCAAACAACAAGCTGGTAGTTGACCCAGATGTGCTGGGATTCGCACCGCTCGCGCGTCGTTTTCTTGAGCGCGTGCGTCCTCAAGTCATCACGGCGTCTCGTTTACGCCCATTCCTTCTGCCTCTTGCTCAGCCCGGTCGCTTCGGCTTCGATGCCAGAGACCGACTCGGTCACGCGGCTGATGGGTCTGAGGATGACTTCGACCCGCAAGCAACTGTCGTCGGAGATGACCACGGATCAGCCTGAGATCATCTTGTGCAACCACCCAGACTCGCATCCTGCGGCCAACCTCCTGCCCTCGCATGGCTGTGCTTTGAGATAGCGTTGCGGGCACAGGTGGCACGCGCGTTGCTTATCTTATCATTATGCGAACTGTAGCTCTCTTTGGCTTTTTGTTTTTTTCACGTCTTCCTATCGCATCCCCCTGCTCGAAGCCTTTAGGACCGCCTCCAAAAGGGTCTATTCTCGGGGTTTATGCACTCGTTGACGCACCAACAGGCGCGGTCGGCGCTGCTATTTCGATTCAGTCTGGTGATGATCGCGTGATCGCAGCGCTGATCGATCCGGACACTAAAGTCGTGCTCGACGCTGGTACGCTCACGCAGTCACAACACGAGGCGGGACGCTTTTTGTGGCGACCAACCGTCGTTAGGCCCGCCGGGACGAAGCTCACACTGTTCGTGAAAACATCGAGCTCAGAAAACGTGTTCGCGCTTGAGCCGCCAACCTCATCACCCGTCGAGCTCAAACAAGTATGGGTAGCCAAGCAGAAGGTGCCACTCGAGCAATGCACACGCCAGAGCAGATACGAGAATTCGTGCGGGACGTACTCGTGTGAAGGTTGGATCACGACTGGCCATGAGCTCACTTGGTACGCTTCAGCTCAAGTGGGTGCTCACCCAGGTCTGTTCGTGAGCCTCGAGGCGAACCGAAACGATCAGCAACCCTTCATGCAAACTGGCGTCACCTTGAGCTCCACGAGCGAGGGCGTCGGCGTCCAGGCAAGAACGACGCTGGATGATGCACCTGAAAAAGTTTGCGTGCGTGTGCGTTTTGCTGGTCTCGATGATGTGTTGCAAGAGCTAGAACTCACATGCGTCACGCCAGAAGTGCTCGAGGAGGTCCCTTCGCGAGGCTGCGCTGCAGCGGGTGCCGACTGGTTTGCGGCGCTGATCATCAGTGTGCTGATGGCGCTGCGTCGTCGAGCCAACGACTGATTCATTTCGCAGCAAGATCCCTGCCTCCGCAAATAATGGCGTCAGACACCCTAGGGCGTGTCCCTGATTGCGCTCCTGCGCAAACGCTGTCGCAAACGCAAACGGAAGACGCTGACGCGGTCGCGGACGAGTACGAAATGTACACGGATCAATCGCGGATCATGACGGTGAGCATGGCGACGACACGGTCGAGCAAAGACTGAGCCTTGTCGTAGACATCAGCATTGATGAAGCCGAGAACTTTGAAGGTGTCGATGATGGCCGCGCACTCGAGTGCTGACCCACGTGCAATCGCGTAGAAGCGAGGCGCGTCTTTGTCGAACTTGCCGGTGCCCTCGGCAAGATTGAGCGGGATAGAGGTCGATGCGCGCCGAAGCTGGTCACCGAGCGCAGCGTAACCTTTTGGGACATGCTCAGACAGCGGCGCAAGCGACGCCGAGAAAATCGATGGCGCAGCGATAGACGTCTAATTTTTGAAAGCCGAACATTGCTCATGCTCGGCGCTGCCTCGTGGTGTGTTGCGTCCTTTGCGGCTACCGCAGCCACAGCAACGCGCAACCGATAGCAACGACAGCGGCATAGTTGCGCAAAGTTTTTTCGTACCGCGTGGCGAACCGGCGTGCTTGCTTCAGCAAGTTGAAGGTGCACTCGATCTCCGAGCGCGCCTTGTACAAGTCTCTGTCCCAATCGAGCTTCGCGACTCGATTGGTCTTGGGCGGGATGACAGCATCACTTCCCATCTGCCGAAGCTGCGTTCGAATTGCGTCGCTGTCATAGGCCTTGTCACCGAGCAGGCAACGAGGTCGGCAACGTTCGATCAGCGTCGGTGCTGCTTGACTGTCGTGCCGCTGTCCCTCGGTGAGCTCGAAGTCCATCGGCAGGCCCAACGCATCCACCAGTAAGTGCACTTTAGTGGTCAATCCACCCCGAGAGCGACCGATCGCATGTCGCTCGGCCCCCCTTTTGCTCCTGCCGCGTGCTGATGGACACGATTGATCGTACTGTCCACACTCGACCACTCGTTGTCACCGTCGAGCTTGATCGCCTCGAACAATCGCTTCCACCTGCCGTTCTTCGCCCAGCGATCGAAGCGGTTATACACCGTCTTCCACGGCCCAAATGTGTCCGGAAGGTCTCGCCATGGCACGCCCGTTCGCCTCCACCACAACACCGCCTCGATGAAGTTTCGATCGTTTCCCCCGCGACGCCCGAACACTTGGTCGCTTTGAACGAAAACTTCGATTCGTTGCCATTGCTGATCACTCAAATGAACACGCGTCGCCATCGACACGCAAACGCGCATCACGTCGGCAATCCGGCAAATTTTCGGCGTGCCTCGTACTCGTCCGCGACCGCGTCAGTGTCTTCCGTTTGCGTTTGCGACAGCGTTTGCGCGAGTGTCCAATCAGGGACACGCCCTAGATCATCGGTGTCTGACCCATTGTTTCGAAAGTGTGTCCGAAGATTACAAAAGGCTTGCTAGAAGCCGAGCCAGCTGAGGAAACGTTGCCAGGGCGAGGGGGCGGGCGGGGTGGTAGCGGGACTGAGGCTCGTGTTTGCGATGGTGTCGCGTTGGGACACGCTCGTCACAGTGGAACATCCGGTGGCGACGATGTGCCCGTCGGCGGCGTAGGCGACCGAGGATACCGTGTACGCTCTTTCCGCTTGGACGTTGTTGAAGCGGGCGTCCGTGCTGGTGCCCGGCACCGAGACGAGCTGCAGCGTCGCAGGTAGTCCAGTGGGCCAATTGGTCGCGGGCATCGCGCCGCAGGTGGCACGCCCATCGTGCAAACGAACGTCCACGCGATCAATCGCGTCTGCGCCGGAGTAGCTCGAGCGGGCCACGACGTTGCCTGACGCTGCACCGGAGACAGTGACGTCGACGAACGCAGGCGGCGATCCTTCGGTGTCCATTCGGACGCGAAAATTCGCTGCATCGCCTGCCCTCAGGCGGACGCTCACTGTCCCGTCATCGCCGGAGATCGCATAGTCCGCGCCGAGGATCGCACCGTTGCCTGGGCCAACCAAAGAGAAGTCCGCGCGCGCGCCCGCAATGGGCGTACCGCTCGCGCCGCCGTAATTGATGGCGAAGGTCAAAACCACGTCGCGGTTTGGCGCAATTGAAACCCTGGTATTGCCAATGACAGAAGCTCCCAGCGTTGGGGCCAGGGGAGCATGAGTGGAAGCGGGTGCGATGGGCGTAGGCGGCATGAGTTCCTCCGCATGCGTTATCGCATCGCGCGCCCATTGGGTTCTTGATTGACGCGAACGGAACCTATGCCTTCGTCGCTTGGCGCTTTTGTCTAGCGCTTCGGCTCCGGATGCAGGGCTGATTTTAGCTTCATCCTTTGACCGCGGCGCACCGGCGGTTTGCGCGGCGGCTCGCCTCTGAGCCCGATCTGCCGCCTCGGCAACCCCGAAACGGGCCTCAAAGAAACAGAATCTTTCCTTCTCAGGCCACCGCGACCAGCCCACGGGGCGCCCTCACGCCGCCCACTCAGCCTGCCGGCGTCGCCAAAAAAAGTGCTTTGTTGCTCCTAAGCGCTCAGTTGACGGACGAGCTCCACCGCTTTGTACGCCGCGATGCCGCCACACACGCCAACGATGACTTTGGCTCGCAGCATGCCCCCAACTTCTCGTGCCGCCGCCGCGATGCAACAAAGTGTACGTTTAGTTCGTCCTGCGTTACCCGTTGGCAATGGGTACGCTCCGTATCTTTGCGTTGGTCGCGCTCGCGCATGCGCTCCTGCTTGGCCAAGTGCTAACTATGGTGAGGCTGCTCCCCGTGATGGGTGCGGCGATGATCATGGTCCTCTGCCTGTTCGCGCTCGTGAAGACGGTGCTCTACGGCGTGGTGCTCCGCAAGCTCGTCCTGAAGGTGATTGGTCAGGCCGCAGAATTTCATTCGTTCTTGTTCTTGCTCGCGGCGTTGATGCTCGTGGCGATCGCGTCGTTTGCTGCCGACTTCACCGTGGCGCTGTTCGCCGACCCTGCGTCGATCGCGGCCATGAATGCGGCTGACCCACTGCCAGTGACGTTGTTCAACGCTTGGTACTTCAGCGTCTTGAACTTCTCGTTCTTCGGCATTGCCGACATCATTCCTCAGACCGTACCCACGCGCTTTTTGCTCGCGCTTGAGTCGCTGGCGAGCTTCCTCACCTTGATCTTTATCTTGGCTGACTTCGCTGAGCTGCGTGCTTCGGTGCGCCGCGCTTCATCGAACGATTACACGAAGGCAGCGGAGCCAAAGTCCTGAGAGTGTCGGCTACAGAGTGTCCGAAATTAGGACACGAGAATCGGGATGCCGTCTTCGTTCTGCACGACCGGGTCCGTCTTGACGGCGCCCCGCGACCGTAGCGCGTGAGCAAGCTTGGGACTCTTCGGCGCGTTACCGAGCGCGATCGTGATGAAGAAGCGCACCTGCGAGTTCAAGTCGGCGAGCGCGACGAACAACGGCTCCGCATCTTTGTTGCCGAGAACAGCGAGTGCGTGCGCGGCTACGAACACGGGTTGTTCCTCACTGAGTGCATTCTGATAGGTCGCGGCGCCTCCAAGCTTTTGGAGCGGTATTGTCGGCCATATGGTTCCAATACAGGATCTCTTTCGACGTGAAGGTGTCGAGGTTCGAGCCAGTCTTGTTCTTTGGAAGCGCACGCAATTCATAGCGGTAGTTGTGCGTGTTGCAGCCCGAGAACAACATCAGCTGATTGTTGTCCGTGAGCTTCTCTTTTTCGAGCACGTTCGATGCGCCAGCGATCACGCTGCATGGCGCCGTTCACTTTCCAGCTCAGCTGACCTTGATCCACGCTGATCGACTTGAGCTCGCTGAAAGGCCAGCGCTTAGCGCGCATCTGGCATCACGCGGAATGGACCATAATCGAGTACGCCGCTCCGTTTGTAGCCGTCTTCAATTGCAGGCAAGAGCCTTGAGTTCAGCGTTTCAATACAGAGCTGAGCAGTTTGTTCGCCAGCGCCGCCGGTCGCATCGAACTTGAACACAGAGCCATCTGTGCGGCCCAATTGGATTTTGGTTTGCGCCACGTGATTCTGCACCACGGTGAAGTGCGTCAACCAAGACACGTCGCTCCAACGCACGCGGCGGATGCGGCCCACCCACTCGCTGCGCACAGTGCGCCCTGTAGGTGAGAGCTCGCTCTTTCTTCCGTGTATCCACGGAATTGCGAAGGCGAAGAGTCCGCCCACCGGTGCCAGCAAGTAGGTCACCCAGTCTTCGCCGCTGCTATATGAGAAAGCGCGTACGGCCATCACGTTGATGACGGCGAACAGTGCAAACGCTGCCGAGAACAGCGCGATCATGCCCCAGCCTGTGCCCATCACGTTCGTCGGGTTCCAGTCTTCGGCTACCTTGGAATCTGACTGCGTCTTCTCACCGAAGATCAGTGCGCCAATGGTTGGCATCAAGAGAACCAGCACCAGGGCAATCAGTGCTACGATGATTTGAAAGCGCGCAAGCTTCTTAGGTGCAGGGCCTGCATCCGTTCGCAGCATGAGCACGCGTTTGGTGCCGAGCTTCATTTCGTTCACCACCTGCGCAAGATGCCCTGGCACTTCGATGAGTGCTCCGGTCCAAGCACCAGCATCGACTAGCGTTTGGCTATCCCACTCATCATCGGGATTCTGCCGCGGGTCCTTCATGTTCACGAGCACGACCACCTCGGGGACTTCCGCGTTCACACCCGTCGGGTAAACGGGAATGTAGAAACGAAAGTCCTGTTTGGTGTTGGTCGTTCCTCTCTTGCTCTTCGTCGTCTTGGTTTCGACGATACTTTCGCCTTTATTTAGATCCATTTCGCCTGCGATGCGTGCGTGCTTGCCATCGCCGAGGACGATCGACTACAAGCTCGCAGGAGTGAAGTCCGTTGGCGTTGCGCTGCGTTTGAGCTGATACCAAGTGACGCCAGCGGCGGTCGCCCAAGCGAGCAATAACAAAGGTGCAACAAGCTTTTCCATCGTGAGAGTGTCTGCGCGCATTGGCGATGGACCAGCATTTATTGGGTCGCAAAGTTCAACGGTCCCATCGATCTGGCCATCGCGATCATCGCCCTCCTTGCGAGCACCGTCGGCGCAGCCCAAAGAAGGTGCAATGCGCACAGATGTGCTACAATCTTGCGTGCAAAACCTACGGCTTGTTGTCGTGATTAGTTTGCTTCCTTTCATCGCGTGCGCGCCCGTGACGCAGGGCGATTCTGACCAGACTGAAGACGAGCAGTCCGGCGAGGCTGGACCCACAGGCGCGACGGGCCCTTCTGGCGAGAGTGGTGCGACAGGGACGACTGGTGTCACAGGTACAACGGGCGATCCGTGTCTTTTGGCCGACGCGCCCAACTGTGGGCCGCATGGGGCTTGCAACTCGTCGAGTGGCAGTAGCGTGTGTCAATGCGAGAGCGCCTATACGGGCGCGACGTGCGGCAGCTGCGCGCCGGGCTTTCAAGACAACAACACCGACGGCGTGTGCACGCCAGATTGCGCGACCGCTGCTCTCACGTGCGTCGCGCACGCCGCTTGCGACGACGCTTCTGGCGTGGCGCAATGCCTATGTGACTCGTGGTACGAGAGCGTGGGCAATCAATGCACCCTTGCAGCGGTCGTCGCAGATCCGAGCTTTGATGCTTGGCCAAGCGGCCCATGGACCGGCTCTGGCGCGGTGACCGGCGCTATGTCTGGCACCGGTGCCATCTCGGTGCGCTCTCTCTGTGAAACGAACGGAAGCGTGTTGCAGCGTGTCTCTTTGCCGCCCCTGGCTTTGTCTGAGCCACTCGCGGTTGTTTTGTCTGCCCGCGTGGAATGCAACGGCGCGGCCTGTGGCAACTCCGTCGATGCGAGCACCCTCCTTGTTGGCGTTGAGCTTGGTGAGCAGAGAACCTTCTTTACAGGACTACCGTTTGCGTTCGGCGAAAAACGCGTCTGCTTGCTCGATTCGGCGTACGAAGGTGGGTCGGAGCTCAAGCTCGTGATGCCACGGACTTTTACTTGTTCTGCCAGCCTCAATGTCGCAATTGAGATCGCCTCGGTTGACATCGTTGCAGACGCTTCGTGCGCTGGCGTGTCTGGCTTTGCGAACGCCGACTTTGGCCCTAGCGGCTCGACTGGCACTTTGGATGGTTGGGAAGCCGCCGTAGAGTACGTGAATGGACCCGCACCCGCGCCTCAGGCAGGCACCGGTCCATTTGGAAGCGACCCATCACTGCATCTGCAATCTGAACACCCCTGCACGAAAATGAAGGCGGCAACCTTCGTGGCAATTCCGAACACACCCGCGCTCTCGCTGGAGTTCGATGTCCAAATCGTTGGGACCCCAGGCCTCTACGTCGGCTTCGAAGGTTATTCCCTAGTGAACCTGCGCACCACCGGGGGCGTGGATCATGTAAGTCTTTGCCTGCCAAACGAGTTGCTTGGCGACTATCGCCGACTCAACTTCTTCGCGTCTTATGGAGGAAGCTGCGAGAACATCGAGCTGACGGATATCTATCTCGATAACTTGTCTCTCGAACCTAACCCGGCTTGCGTCAATTCTGGTTTCATCAATCCGAGCTTCGAAGGTTCGCTGAGCGACCTCGTCAGCGCGTGGGAGCTGTACGACAATCCACCAACCACCCTCGCCGAGGTGACCTCGGTACCGGCAGAGGTGCACGACGGCGCGCAGGCCATCAAGATGACGGGGGCCGCGTCAGAAACGGTGGTCTTCTATTCTCGGTTTGTTTCTGGCGGATCCGACGCAACAGGAGGTCCCGCGCTGACGTTCTGGCTTTCAAACAGTGGTGCGAGTCTAGAATGGTACGGCGACTCTTTCTATGAGACCAGCACCACGGCCACGAGTGGCTACGAGAAAATCACCACGTGCCTCGATCCGACCCGCACGGGCTTGACCGAGTACTTTCAGCTAGACGTGGCTTTCGTTTCCAACGCCGACGTCGTCTTGCTTGACGATATGACAGTGACGACAGACCCGAGCTGCCCTCGCTGATCGTCTCAGACCGTCGCGCGACTAGATCGAGGGCGTGGAGTCACGATGAATCGATTCGCCCGCCTCGTCAGGGCGGATAGGCCACAGAAGCGTTTAGAAGAAGCGTTAGGCCCAGAGAACGCGGTCGTGCGGAATGAACGAGTCGATGGGGATTTGTGGGTCGAGCGAGCGCGCCATGGTGACGATCTTGTTTGGCTCAACTGAGTCCGCATAAGGCTCGTTGTCCGGACCTGGGCACCACCACTCTAGGTAGGTCAGACCAAAACGCTGCGCATGCACCACGGCCGCGGTCATCAGGCGCTTGGCCACCTCTGGTTGAGGATTCTCAGGCGGAGGAACCGAGCGGTAGAGCAGACGCAAGTATGAGCCGCGCCACTCGGGCTGCCACAAGATGTGCGAGCCGCGTAGACGCGCGCCACTGACTTCCACATAACGCTCATCGAACACGCGGGCGTACAAATGCGAGCGTGCACGGTGCCAGAAGGTGATGGCTTCATCGACAATGAAGGTGATGTCCGTACCGGAGCGCTGGCTGAGCGGCGATTTTTCGTCCACCGGGACCACACCGGCAGGCCATTGCACGAAAGCCTCAGGCACGTTCTTGCGGGCAACGTAGTTGCGGCGCTCAACGAAGCCGAGCTTTTTGTAGATCTTGGTGTCGCGTTCCGTGAAGGTCAAAAGGACGCTAATGCGCTCGGCCTTGGCCTTGTGGGTCAGCTCTTCGAACATCCGCGTTGCATAACCCTGCCCGCGGTGCTGCTCGGGAACGAAAACACTGGCTATGACCCAAGCCACGTAGCGCAAACCACGGTAGACGAAGGGCAAAGCAAAGGTTTCGCAGCTCGCCACCCGTTCGCCGGCCTTCATCAGGCCCCACGTTCGGTGTGCACGTCTGCAGTGCGGCGTCTCACGCAGGATCTGCTCGAGGGCTCGATACTGCTGGAATGTGAGTCCCGAGCCCCAAACAGCAAAGGTCTCGGTATCAATGTCCTTGAGCGCCGGCGCTTCACGCAGCGGAACGAGTTCGAGTTTGTCGCCTTTCACGCGGGCATGCCCTTAACGCGAACTGCCAACAGAATGCAAAGGTGCTTTGCAATTAGGCATTTTGCACACGCAGCCAATCGCTCAGTGGGGTGTACACATCGGCGTGCGCGCGATTGGAAATGAACAAGTCAGCGTGGGCCACGTGCACCTTGTCATCGCCTACGACCACCAGCTTGCGCTCGCGTGACGAGACCTGATGGTAGGGGAACTCTGCGGTATCGCGCGGCACAATGCCATCGGCCGCGGCGAGCAACACCATGAGCGGATTCTTGATGCGCGCGAGTGCTTCACCAATATTCACGTTGCTAACGATCAGATCTTTGCTGCGCACCCAATGTGCGATCTGTTTGTTGATGAAGCGATTCGGATCTTCCACCGTCTTCATCAACTGACTCGCCGCCTTGGTGTCTGTGATCTCGGGGTTCAGATAAACCTTGAGCAGCCACGGCACGAAGCGAACGATCTGCGGCAATGCGAGCTCTGCCATGCGCCGCGTGCCCTTGATGCGAAGCTGCCCTACTAGCCCCGGTGACAAGAACAACAGACGCAGCAGCGGATTCAAATTGATCCAACGCACAGGACTGCCCATGGCGACCAGCGAGCCCAGTTTGTTCGCGTCATTGAGCACAGCGTGGATGAACATGAGGGTACCGCCGAGCGACGCACCAATCATATCGACACGCTGCGCGGTGGTCTTGGTACGCGCGAGCACGCCGTCTATGGCGGTGCGCAGATCGACGAGCGCCAAGTCTTCGAGCGTGTATTGCTCCGTGCCTCCCGTGCTGACCGCGCCGCCTTGGGCGCGCAGATCGACGCGCCACACTTCAAAGCCCTGGTGGGCCAAGAAGCCTTCGAGAGAAGCGCCGTTCGGGTGGAAACTGAAGATGTAGGAGTTCATTCCGTAGCCTGGCACGATCAACACGGGCCGCCG
>JBIKMD010000939.1:0-2943 GCA_044359465.1 Myxococcota bacterium | reverse complement strand
CGTCGGTGCCTGTGGCCAACCCCGCGAGTAATGCGAGTGATTGCGACACGGCGGGCGAACGAACACTCAGTCCGAGTGTAGAAGTGCTAACGATTCAGTGACTGAGCGTGATTAGCTTTTGTCGACGCTGTGGGCACCTGGACCAATAAACACGAGCGCGAGAAACACGACGCCCGCTTCGATGGCATGAGAAGCGCCAATGAGGCCTTCACCCTTGCCAAGGTGCATCGTCACAGCGACGATCATGGTGCTCGCCATCAACAAGGCTGCGGGACGGAAGAACAAACCTAGCACCAGCGCCATGCCGCCAAAAAACTCGCTGAATGCGGCGGCAAAACCAAACGCAGTGTGGAACTGGTGCACGCCCAAATAGTTCATGGCGCTACCGAGTTTTTCCCACTTGTCCATGCCGCCAATGATCTTCGGGAAACCGTGCATGATGAACATGCCGCCCATGCCAACGCGCATGATCAACAACGCGAAGTTTTGATATTTGGAAAGACTGCTCCACATGAGGTCACTCCGGCTCGAAAGGCGATTGTTTAGTCGTGACGGCCAGCGGCGCAGCATCGCGCTCCGGCACATACGGCTGAAGGTCTAACACCACATCCCCCACGCGTGCATGCAGCCCGCTGACATAGAGAAGCTCGTCATCTCTACGAAGGTATTCGACGACGGCAACCCCTAAGCCACTGGGCCTAGCGCGATGTCTGGTGGCACACGCACCTGGTGCTGGAGGGGCGATCTCGGTCTGGAAAACGACGATCCAATGGCTAAAGGCTTCTAGCCCAGAGATCGCTTGCAGCATGTCATCATCAACGCGGATCACTTCGCGTTCTTCAGCAGGCGGACTCTTATGGGCGACGACACCAATACGCATTAGGACACGAGCTCGATACCGCTCTCCGTATTGGCCGCCTCACGCACAGCGCGCTGAACAGAGGAGAGGGTGACGTCTAGGCGTTTGCCAATCGGCGCAACGCCTATGGCTAAACGAACATTGACTGGGTCGCTGATGCCCGGCACCTGCAGTGCCTTACTTTCTTGGATGAGCTTTTCGAGCCGCGCGCGCGCGCGGTCATCTGAGGGTTCGCTAAAACAAATCCCGACGCCACTCGTGCCAATGCGGGCGCCGAACTCGGGCAGTTGCAACGAACGCCTCAGTGCGTCGGCGACAGCGCGGAGCGTATCATCGGCCGCTTGCGGGCCCAGCCGCGCAGCAATGCCGAGCATGTCGTCCATCTCAATCAGCGCGACATAACTGTTCATGCCAGCGGTGAGCTGCGCGCGTCCGTCACACAGCTCTGACAAACGCACTTGAAAGAAACCAAAATTGAACAGGCTGGTCAGCGGATCGCGAATCGCACCTTCGAACAAACGTGCATTCTCGATGGCTGCGCCGGCGTGGTCGGCCAATGCTTCCATGGATTGGCGATTGCTGGCGGTGAACACCGTATCGAGCGTGGATTTGCCGTCGGCGTAAATCACGCCCACGATGCCGGTGGGTCCATTGAGCGCCACCGAGACGATCATGTGGAGACCAAGCTCTGAGATGGAGTGGCGCATACCGAGCTTCATATCGATGTCTACGTTGGTGGAGTAGACTGGGACGCCTGTGCTTGCCACCTGTTTGGCCAGGCTAGAGATGCGTGGCTCGCCGAGCATTTGAATCACTTTGCCGTCGCGGGCTTCGCCGTGCACTGCTTTGAGTGAGCCATCGTCCTGGCACAAGAGGAGGTACGCGCGGTCGGCCTCGGTCATTTGCAAAAACGCGCGCACAATGAGCCCCAGCAGCTTGTCGAGCTCACGCGTCGACAACAGCGTGCGGCTGAGCGTGAGGAGCTTGATTAACGTATCATGCGGGCTCGGCTCTGTTGATGCGGCCATGGTGCCGGTAGATACGCGCATGGCGGCCAAGCTGCAATCTTTGCTAGAGGATCGCCATGCATGTTTCCCGCAAAGCACTTTGTGTCGTTTATGCCGTGATCGGTGTCGCCGCCCTGGTTGGCACTTGGGCGAACAATCTTCAGATTCAGGCCACTGGTCCCATTGATGCGAACATCCAGTTCTGGTCCGCTACGCTAGCTAGCGCGGCGAGCCGTTCCATCACCGTCGACATCATGTGGTTCGGGCTGCCTGTCATGATTTGGATGGTGCAGGAAGCGCGGCGTTTGAAGATGCGCTTCGTTTGGCTGTACATCGTGTTTGGCTCGCTCATCGCGATCAGCTTCACCGTGCCGCTCTTCATGATTCAGCGTGAGCGAACGCTAGCCAAGTCGAATACGCCCCCAGGCGAGTTGAGCCTTGTCGATATGCTCGCGCTCTCCGTTTTCGGCGTAGTCGCCTAGGTCTATACCTTCTTCGCCGTGCGTGCGTGACGCTTCATCGCGAGCGCGCAAAGCGAAAAAACGATTAGCCACAGCGCTTGGCCGTCATCACTTTGCTGGCAGCCGTTGCAGCCTCGTGTGTTGCCACTGGTCGCTGGCGGCGTGATCGGCGTGTCCGCAGCCTCGCTGATGATCGCAACGCGGTAAAGCGCTCCGTCCTGCGTATAGATGACATCGAGCGCACGCGCGGAGGGCGGAACAACCGCTGTGAGCGGGCCGGCCGCACCTCCGTGTTCCACCCAGGCAGCGTTCGTTACAGGCGCAGAGAGCGTCACGGTATCTCCCTCGAGAGAAGCGATGAGGGGAGGGGCTTTTGCGAGTGTGTCCTCAATGTAAAAGGCGTTAGGCGTGGTGACCGTTGTGCCGTCTGCCAAGGTCGCGACGAGTGCGTAGAACCCTGGCCGACGGGCCGCGTAGGTTGACGCGGTGCAGAGCCGTACATCGCAGGTGAAGCGTACGTCGTCTGCGCCCGGACGAATGCCAACGAGCGCGGCAACGTCGGTGTCGATGCGCAACGCTCCTTCGAAGGTGAAACCGCTAGTGACCAGAACACGAG